>CALKYI010000362.1 GCA_938003665.1 uncultured Flavobacteriales bacterium | reverse complement strand
GCAAGCCTTCATTGAATTGGACGAAATCCACACAGAGCGATTGGCCCAGCAACCCCAGTCCTCCGGGCGCGAAACCCGTCAATTCGAAGAGCAGGTACTGCCCGCGATGGATCCATTTGATGTGGCCGCCTTCGAGCTTGAACGTGCCCAATCGTCTCCGTACCGGTCTACGGGTTGGCCATGGATTGCCGGCATCCTCGCCATCGGTGTCATCGCCTATGCACGCCAACAGCGCTATCTACGCGCCGCCCTACACAAGGAACGCCGACGCATCATTCGCCTTCGATCTTTGGTACCTGCCGACCGATTGCCAGGAACGTCATCTGCTCCAGTGCAATCCGACGTGGAGTTGGGCACCAGCAGCTTGATGCCCAATGGCGAGTTCATACAGACGGGAGATGGTGATGCGCGCTCACAGTCCATTCAGGCCTTTTTGAACGAATTGGACGCGGACCTGCACAATCGGATTCAATTCAACATCAAGGAGGATGTTCAATTCAGCATCGGCCCAGAGGTGCGTGTTGTGCTACGCAATCTGCTCCGCGGGCTCGTCGACATTTCGGCCGAAGACCGCCCCATCGCTTTGGGCGTTGAAGCGGCCGAAAAGTCACACTGGGTGCTGCAACTGGACAGTCAACACACCGGCGCTTCGAAAGCCTTTGAGGGGTTGTTTTACGGAAAAGACGCCTTGGCTTCGTCCCGCTGGAATGAGCTGCACGCTCAACTGCGCAAGCTCGCTGGGAAAATCAACATTGAACGGATTTCTCCACTCGAGGAACGGCTCACCTTGACCTTACCTTACGTCTAATTCGCGAGGTTAGCGTTGGCCTTGGAATTGCTCCAAGAACCGCATATCGCTCTCAAAGAAGGCCCGCAAGTCGCCGATTTGGTACTTGAGCATGGTGATGCGCTCCACGCCCATACCGAAGGCGAAGCCGGAATATTCACGCGAATCAATCCCCGAAGCTTCCAAGACGGCAGGGTCGACCATGCCACAGCCCA
>CALKYI010000361.1 GCA_938003665.1 uncultured Flavobacteriales bacterium | reverse complement strand
ACCACAATGAACGGGTAGGTCTTGTCGTCCTTGAGTTGGATGTTGTAGAAGGGCTTGTGCTCCTTGATGAGGCTGTTTTCCAACAGCAACGCATCGGCCTCGGACGGGGCAATCAACCACTGGATGTCGTGGATCTTGGAAACGAGCAATCGGGTCTTTCCGTTGTCGTGATGTTTCGTGAAGTAGCTGGAAACCCGCTTCTTCAAGTTTTTGGCCTTTCCTACATAGAGCAGGCGGTGGTCGACATCAAAGTATTGGTAGACCCCCGGTTGTTGAGGGAGCCGGGCAAATGTCTGTTCGATGTATTCCGATTTTGCCATGTACGCTGCGAAGTTCGGGCGGATTCTCCAACTACCTTCGAAGCATGGTATTTGTTACGGGAGCAACGGGCTTGGTAGGGCGGTATTTGGTGGACGAATTGCTGCGTGCAGGGGAAGAAGTGCGTGCGGTGTGCCGGCCTGAATCGGACCGATCCGCCGTGCACCGATTTTTGGAGGAACACGGCACCAATGCCCATGCTTTGCAATGGGTTGAAGGAAGCATACACGATGGGCTTTTTCTCGAGGAAGCCATGGCAGGTTGCGAACGTGTTTACCATTGTGCGGCCATGGTTTCGTTCCACCCGAAAGACGCTGCAGCCATGATGCGGATCAACCGCGATGCGACCGGTGTGCTGGTCAATGCGATGCTTCACAGCGGGGTGGAAGAACTTGTGCACGTGAGCAGTGTGGCGGCGTTGGGCCGAAAGCCCGGCGAACCGGTGCACGAGGACGTTCCGTTTGAAGATGGAAGGGAAGTCAGCCAATACGCGCGATCGAAGTTTGCAGCTGAATTAGAGGCGTGGCGCGGCCAGGAAGAAGGGTTGAGGGTATTGGCAGTCAATCCGGTTATCGTGTTGGGCGAAGGCGATTTCGCGCGCAGTTCTTCGCGCCTCTTTGCGTTGGTCCACCGCGGACTCAGTTGGTACCCCACCGGTGCCAACGGTTTTGTTGCGGCGCGCGACGTTGCCCGGGCGTGCACCCTGTTAGCGGCTAACGGATGCTGGGGCGAACGGTTCGTCCTGTGTTCCGAAAATGCCACGTATCAACAGTTGATGACGTGGATGGCAGAGGCAATGGGGGCCGCACCGCCTCACCGACCGCTCAAATCGTGGATGATGGGAACGGCCTGGCGACTCAGTGCATTGTATGAATTGTTCACGGGCCGCAGAGCTCCAATCTCCAAAGAATCCGTGGAGAATACGAACAAGGATCACCGGTATGCGACCCAGAAATTGGAACGCACACTCAAGGACAAAGGCGTGGACTGGACCTACGCGTCCATCCAATCCACCATCGAAGCTACTGTTCCCGCCGTCTTGAGGACATTGGGGCCGGTGAAGCGTTAGG
>CALKYI010000360.1 GCA_938003665.1 uncultured Flavobacteriales bacterium | reverse complement strand
GACCCCACGAAGGGCACAATGCCGAAGAAGTACAACAGGATCCACCACTTGGGTCTGCGCAGGACTTGGGTGTATACGTAGACATTGTAAAATGGGATGAGCACAGCCCAGCCCGGCTGGCCGGCCTTGGTGAAAACCTTCCAACTGGCGATGAGAAGAACACCGAGCAGAAGCAGAAGCACAGAGAAATAGGCCCCGGCCAAGGCGGCCCATGTGGTTACGTCGAACAGTGAAGCGTTCATTTTTCTTTACTTCAGGATTTGTAACCGTTTCGTGGTGCGCGCATCAGCCGTTTCGATTTGAATCGTGTAAAATCCGGAAGGCAGATCCAAGGTGTGTTGCGCCCCCCTTCGGACCATGGGCCAGAAGGCCACTTCCTTTCCTGCCATATTGAACACGCGCACATCGGCCATGGATTCAGATCCAGACCAAGAGGCCGTGACGCGGTCCATTGCGGGGTTGGGGTAGACGTCAAGAACAAGCTCGTTTACGTGTTCGTCCGTGGTGTTGACGTTGCCCATGTCTGCCCGCAGGCAGAATGCCCCTTCAGCAGACCATTCATAACCGGCGTTGGTCCAATGATATCCATCGAAACGGAGGTAGTACTGCTCGCCTTCCTCGCTGTCGAATCCAACTTGAGACCAGTACCACCCTTCGTCGAAGTTGATGTCCTCGGAACAAGCCAAGGGAACCAACTCACCACAATCGCCGCGGTAGAGCGCCATTTGGCTGTCCCAAGCGAAATAATACACAAAGGTTTCGTCGCCTTCTTGGCATTGCGAGTGGGTGACTGTGTATGAATTGCCATCACCAGTCCAGCTGAACCAAACCGATCCGTCGTCATAATCGTCGGTCCAGCATTCTGTGCCGAGCATGTCCGCTTCGAGGTTTGTGCCGATGCCGCTTGCCCCTTCCGTGTCATCGAAAGGTCCGATGAATCCAGGGGTGGAGGCGGAGGTTGCTTCGAACAAGGCGTCAATGTTGCGTGAGGCCGAGCATTCGGTGTGCTCGGTCAACGGCTCGACACCAATTCCACCGATGCAGAATGTTCCTTGCGCAACGCCTTGCCACGGGTCACCGTCGTAGTGATTGAACCCGTCTGCCATCAGCCAATAATCGACGCCTTCTTCCGCTTTGAAATTCAGTACGGCGTGCCACCATCCCCACCAGCCTTGCATATCGTCGTTGGCCGTGACCAACGTCAAGCTGTCGCAGGTTCCAGTGTAAAGCGCCAACTGCGTGTCGTTGCTGTAGATGGCAGAGCCGGGGCAATTCCACGTCATGATGTGGTAGGGGTTACCATCCCGTGGCAATTTGAACAAAATGGATTGGTCGACGGTCGGTTCGGATGCGCCATCGGCTGTATCAAACCAGTAGTCAACCAAGTCAGCTGCTAATTCCTGTTCTCCTGTGGCTTCGAGGTTGGAGTACGGGCCTACCGAGGTTCCAACGCCAATTTCAGCGGCGAACAATTCATTGATGTCAATCGCATCTGCACACAGGTCGTTTTCCGGTTGTGCCCATGCGAGGAAAGGGAGCGACAGTGCCGCACATAAAAGCAAGTTCTTCATTACGTAAGGGTTAGAGCGGTCAATGTATTGACATCCTTAACCAATCGCAAACGAAAGGGGTCAACAATACTCCGTGGAAATGACCACATCTATTCGAGATGGTGTTCCAGAAAACAAGGGCTTTCACCAACGGATTATCCAGCGACGTGCCATCCGCCAGCGGGCATTGTGGTCACGTGGATGGGCCATTCGGTGTTTTAGCGATTGGAGACGACGAGGCGTTTTGTCAAACCCAGATCGGGCACGTAAATCATGTATACCCCAGCTTTGATGCCATCAAGTCCGATGACAGAACCAATGCCAGAGCGGACGAACGGGCCTGTTGTCGAGTAGAGCTCCCAATGGCTCGAAGGTGCTAAATGTTGAAGGGTAACCTGCTGAAGGCCATGCGTTGGGTTGGGATAAACGGAGAACAGTCCTTCCTTCCCGATTCCCGGATCATCGATGGCACTGATTCCTTCGCAAATGGTCGCTTGGGATTGGAACCACAGCGTGGCTCCGAAAATGGCTTGCCCCGCGCATTCACCGTGGTTGTAAGCACCGAGGTTGACGGCCTCTACATTTTCGGCACCGAGGCCGAGCATGTGCTCCTCGGCGAACAGTGCATTTTGGTAAAAGACCTGTTCGTCTTCCGTGCAGTAATACATGCGGACAGGGGCCTCGGGAATCCAATCGTAGACATCATTGTCCATGGAGGCGTCTAAAAATGGTGAGCCTTCGTCAAGTAAATCGTCCAAGGCGCCCATTTGAACAAAATCCTCGAGGTAGTACGGCAAGGCATCATTGACTTCTGATCCCGAATTTTCGCCGTTGAATAGATCATCCAATTGGGAAGCGTAGGGCTCTTGAAAGTATTCGGTGATGCTATCGTAGAGGTTGCCGTACACACTTTGCCAACACAAAGAGGTGGAAGCCAGGTAGGAGGGACTGGAATAGAATAACCCCGCAAAAATCTCGGGGTACTGGACGCCTGTGATGTTGTAGGGACCGGATCCGGGAGCTGACGCGTGAACGGGGTATTCTGGCCAATTCTGTTGCAGTTCCCGGTGCAACGCCATCGCCGCATGGCCGCCTTGCGAATAGCCTGAGATGAACAGCTGGTTGGGGTCGTGGGCATTGCCGGACGGGTTGTCCACGGTGTAGAGCGTGTGGATCAAATGCGCCCCCGACAAGGCTTCGCTTTCGGCATGCACGTACGGATGCAAGTGTTGGTCATCCAACCCCAGCCCTACGTAGTCGGGCATGATTACGGAGAAGCCCAGTCCGGCCATCAAGTAGCCGATTTGCCCTTCGCCGCCCAGAAAAGAAGGCGCCTCACTTCGCGCAAAAATGGTTCCATGCATGTAGATGTGTACAGGGTGTGGACACGTGGGGTCCAAATCAGTGGGCTCGAACGCGACACCGGACACGGTGATTTCCTCGCTCAGAAAGGGCATCGTGTACGTCACGCGGTACGCGTCTACGCCCGAAACCGCATCGTAAAGACTGCTCGGTATGCCGTAATCCTGGCTGAGATTGGTGATGTCGCTCAGGGTTTTCCCTCCG
>CALKYI010000359.1 GCA_938003665.1 uncultured Flavobacteriales bacterium | reverse complement strand
CCAAAAAGTCATTGATATGACCCGGAGCTTCAACCGTCAGGTGGGGCTACAACCGCGAATTCTTGTGGCCAAAATGGGACAAGATGGCCACGACCGAGGGGCCAAAGTCATCGCCTCGTCTTTTGATGACATGGGCTTTGATGTGGATTTAGGTCCGTTGTTTCAAACCCCTGCAGAGGTTGTGCAGCAAGCTATTGACAACGATGTGCACGTGGTGGGCATCAGCACGTTGGCGGCCGGTCACAAAACCTTGGTGCCTGAACTGATTGAGGGACTGCGAAGCAGCGGACGCTCCGATATCCTGGTGGTGGTCGGAGGGGTCATTCCTCCCGGCGACCATGAAGCGCTTTATGCCAGGGGAGCAGTGGGGGTGTTCGGCCCGGGCACGCCAATTACTGAGTCCGCCAAGAACATTCTCGACTTATTGCTCGAGGCCTACGCCTGATTTCCCAAGCGCGACAACGGGGTTTGAAGCCCATTGGACCAGGCGAATCCCGACATGCGGCCCTTTCCGGGCGGAATCATTTCGTCAATGCCGATCCACCCATCGCTGCACCGAACGGCAAGCACCCCATTGATCAATGCCGTTTCACCAGGTTGAGCCTCCGGTGATGGCACCAAAGCTGCATCGATAGCATGGGCCTTCAACACCTTGGTGTCTCCATAAGCTGACGCGGTCCACGCTTTGGGGAATGGGTGTAGTCCTCGAATTTTATTCAACACATTATCAGTTGATTCAGACCAATCAATTGAAGTGTTTTCTCGGTTCAATTTTGGGGCTTCTAACGGCGGGTTTTCGGATGCTTGCGGTCGGGGTTGAAGTTCGCCAGCCACAAGGCGGTCGAGGGTTTCGACAAGCAGTGCTTGCCCGGAGTTAAGGAGTTTCCCATATAAGGCGCCCGCATCGTCAGCTTTGTCGATGGCTACGCGTTCTTGGAGTAAAACGTCCCCAGTATCGATGGCATGTTGGAGCGAGAAGGTGGAAACGCCAGACTCAGTCAGACCATGAATGATCGCCCATTGAATGGGCGCTGCGCCGCGCAATTGTGGCAACAGGGAAGCATGCAGGTTGATGGTGCCAAATTCAGGGGCATCCCACACCACTTGCGGCAGCATGCGAAACGCAACCACGATGAATACATCGGCACTCCAGGCGGCAAGCGCCTCATTGAATTCGGGGTCTTTGAGGTTGGTTGGCTGCAACAGGGGGAGGCCGTGTGATTCCGCTGAGGTTTTGACCGCCGACGGCTGAATCTTTTGTCCGCGGCCGGATCGGCGATCCGGAGCGGTGACCACACCGACTATTTCGTGGCGGGATGCCACCAACGAATCGAGGCACACGGCCGCAAATTCCGGCGTACCGAAAAACACAATGCGGAGCGAGCGATTCAATGGTGCGGTAGGGAATTTAGCCATGGTCCTGAGCTAGGTGGGTGGGGTGAGGTGTCGCCAAGTGCCCTTCCGAAGGTACAGCCAACTCCCTAAACCTATCGAAGAGAAGTACACCAACTCTACACGCCAAATCACCCAAATGGGTTGAGGCCAGATCAATGTGAGGGCCGTGGCCACAATCATGTACAAGGTGACGGCGGCGAATTCAATGCGAAATGCCACCTTGGTTGCGCCACAGCCTTGAATGGTTGAGAGCATGATGCCGGTGAAGGCGTAGATGCATACAGCGACAAACATCAAGTGCAAGGTTTTGACCATGGCTACTTGCCCTACGGCGTCCTTAAAGAATACGGCTGCTAGGGCGTTTGGATACAGTACATACCCATGGCACAGAAGCAAAACCCCCAGGAATGTCAACGCGGCCAACCTGCGCAAGCTTTGATCCAATGCCGTCAATCGCCCCGCGCCAAGCAGCCCACTGACGTAGGTTCGTGTGGTTTGCTGCATCCCCTGTGTGACGATGAACGCCAACATGAAAAAGTTGCGTGTGACGTGGGATACTTTCAATTCTAAGCTTCCGACTTTTTCGACAAAGAAGAAAAAGGCGGTCCAGGTGGAAATGGTGGTTAAAAACTGTCCCATGAGGGGATACGCCATCTTCCACCAAGCGCGCAAGTCTTTTGCTGAAAGCAAGCTCCACGGACGGAATGCCTCTGGCATCACCCGGATGGTCAAAATCAAGGCGATAAGGAAGCCCGTTGACTCTGAGCAGAACGAGGCCCATGCTGCACCGGTCGCACCGATGGCCTCGACGCCCCACCATCCTTCAACCCAAGCGGCATCCAGGACGATGTTGACCACTGTGCTGCAGGTGGCGATGGCCAAAATGGGCCATGTTTTCGCCGTACCCGTATACAGTGCGTTGAATACGAGCAGGGAAGTGAAGGGGATGAAACCCAAAAGACGGATGGCAAAAAACTCGGTGAAGACCGAGCGGATGTCCGCATCGGCGATGGCCGAATTCACCGGTCCACTGTTCAGTAGCAACCCAATGCCCATGAGTCCAAGCCCCATCAGGCCGTGCAGAAGCAATCCTGATCGAAAGGTCTTCATCGCCTCCTCGCGACGCCCTTCCCCCAAGCGCCGCGCAATGACAATTTGCAGTGCCGCTGCGCTTCCTACGGCGATCATTTCCAAGGTCATGTAGACCATTCCAGCGTTCCCTGCGCCGTTGATGGCTTCTTCGCTCAACCGCGCCAAGAAAAAATTGTCGGTGAGCAGGACGAAAAATTGCAGCATGGTGCCCATGGAAATGGGAATGGCCATGCGCAACAATTCGGCATAGCCGGTTGTCAATTCGTCCGCCTGATTCATGGCCGCAAAAGTCTGCATTCTCGAGCCGATATCACAGCCCGAGGTGCTTCAAAATGGCGTCGGATTTTTTGACCGATTTCAATACCCAGTCGAGTAGCAATGCTTCTTTTTCATCCTCGGACAATTGCCAGTCTTCCCGCGGAAGGGCGCGGATGTTTTCCATGATGCGGTGTATGATCATGCCGGCGGCGACGCTGATGTTGAGGGATTCTGCCATGCCGCGCATGGGAATGAAAACATGGTAGTCCGCGGCGTCGAGCATGCGCTGTGATGCTCCTTTGAACTCCGTTCCCATCACCACAGCGACCGGGTCATCGGTGGGCAGGTTCGGAGCCTCGTATCCATTGACGTGGGGGGAAGTGACGGCGATTTTGTACCCGCGTGACCGCAGGGCTTGTATGCACGCTTCCGTTGGGTCGTCGGTGTCGGTATAGCGATGCAGCGTCAACCAAGAGGGCGTTCCTTTAGAGACCCCTCGGTTGAATACCCAAGGGTTCACGTCCTCAATTAAATGGACGTCTTGTATGCCCATGCCATCGCAGGACCGCATCACCGCACTGGCGTTCCGGCTTTGGTACACGTTTTCCAATACCATGCAGAGCCGTCGGGTCCGCTGTTGCAAGGCTTCGTCAAATTTGGTGAGCCGTTCTACACTGATGTAGGGCAGGAGGGCTTGCAATTTGGGATTCGGCATAGGGAGAGAAGGGGTGAAACAAAAAGGCCCCGAGCACGGTGCTCGAGGCCTTGTTCGGTTAGGGCCAGGGGCCTTATACCTTAGCGCTCAATTCAGCACCCGCCTTGAACTTGATCACGTTCTTAGCTGCGATGGTGATGGTCTTGCCTGTTTGTGGGTTACGACCTTGGCGCTCAGCGCGGTGAGAGACAGAGAAAGAACCGAATCCAACGAGGGAAACGCGGTCTCCTTTGCCCAATGCACCAGCTGTTGCGTCTACGAATGCGTCCAATGCACGCTTTGCGTCTGCTTTTGAGATGCCAGCACCTTCGGCCATAGCATCTACCAATTCTGCTTTGTTCATGGTATAGAGATTAAAAATGAATGTTCAACTCGGCCAAATATATAGGCGGCTTTTCAACGCTGGCAAGGGTTAGCGGTCATTTAGTGGATAAACCCATGCAAATTGTTGATAAGCATGAGAAATTGCCGCAGTTTTGGAACTGATTTCCGGGAATTGACCGGTTTTACTGCCTTTTAGTGGTGGGTTTGCGTTCGTGTATTAACCACATGATGAGGGATGCAAAAGGCAAAACTGCAACCCAAATCGGAGAGGCACCCAGAACCGCCCATTGACCCAAGCTGACAGCAATGGCTACAATGATCAAGCTGATAACAGCGATGGCGAAAAATGAACGGTCCCATTGCTCGCCGTTGAGAAAGAGACTGATCATCAGGGGAGCTAGGCACGCGACCGTGGCCAATAGCCAGGCCACGGCATCTGGAGATTGAAAAACACCGAGTAGGGCGACGGCGAGGCATGCGCTCCATCCGGCTTGAAGGATCCGTTGCCTTTTTTGCATGAACCAAAGGTACGAGCCGGTACTTTTGCTCCATGCAAGAATTTGAGCTCCCGTCGGGTCAGGTGTACACACCGGAGATTCGCTTCGTCGACATTGACGCGGCAGGCATCGTCAACAACGCCACCTACTTCAATTATTTCGAGCAGAGCCGCATTGCGTTTTTTGAACCGTTGCTGGGAAAAAAGTGGGATTGGAACACGGCGGGAATGGTGGTTGCGCGGCATGAAATTGATTACCGCGCCCCCATCCTGTTCAATGACGACGTGC
>CALKYI010000358.1 GCA_938003665.1 uncultured Flavobacteriales bacterium | reverse complement strand
GCCTACGAGCTCAAGATGAACGAATCGGACGATTGGTCAGATTTCATTGATTTCATCGAATTCATCAACACGGCCTCGGATGAACAATTTGAAAACGAACTCGGTGACCACCTCGATCTGCAGGCATATCTGCGTTCCGCGGCGTTGGACAACCTCTTCGCCAACTTGGACAGCTACACCCTCTCCGCACGCAATTACTACCTCTACCAAAACACCACCCTCGGGCGTTGGCAATGGATCAAGTGGGACTGCAACGAGACATTCGGAAGCTATGCCATGGGCGTACCAGGAGACATGACGGAGCTCGATGTGGAATTCGATGGCGGCAATTACGACCGGCCCTTGCTCGAGCGCATCCTCGCGAACGAGAATTTGAAAAACGCCTATTTGGCAGAGATGTGCGAACTCCGGGAGCTGTATTTCAATTCCGAATACCTCGACCCCCGCCTCGATGCCATCCAAGCCTTGATCCAAAGTGCGGTGTACAACGACGACAACAAGATGTACTCCAATGCCGACTTCGCGGCCAACTTCGACACCAACCTGAACACGGGTGGGCCCGGAGGTGGCGGAGGTCCCGGCGGCTCACTCTACGGCCTGCACTCCTTCGTGGCGGAGCGGAGCGCGTATGTTGCCAACGCCATTGATTGCGCTTCCCTGAACATCGCACCATCGGAGGAATATGCCAGCGTTCTGCTCTACCCCAATCCCACGAACGGGAACTTTAACATCGCATGGCCAAACCGCGATTCACGCGTTGACGTAGACCTCCTTTCGAGCCGTGGACAAACCGTAAAGCAATGGCGTCAAATCCCCGCAGGAACCCCACTTCATGCACCGGTTCCTCCAGGATGGTATTGGGTTCGGATTGGGCTGGGCGACGTCACCATCACCAAGCCACTGCACGTCCTGAATTGAACCGCGGTTAAAGGTGGCTGAATATCACCGACCTTTGCGGTATGGATTGAGCGAAACTGCTCTTTTCCCGATTTGATATCCTTTTGAGTTCATTTGACGATTTAGGCCTCTGCGAACCCGTACTGAAGGCCGTCCAAGCGTTGGGCTATGAGACCCCAACCCCCATCCAAGCCCAAGCCATTCCCAAAGTACTCGCCGGACACGACGTCCTCGGCGTAGCACAGACCGGAACTGGTAAAACTGCGGCATTCAGTTTGCCCATGATCCACCGGCTGCATTTGGAGCGGTACAGCGGACAATTTCGACCCATCCGGGGCCTCATTTTGACCCCTACACGGGAATTGGCCACCCAGATCGAAGAGAACATCATCGATTACACCAAAAACACCAAGCTCTTTACGGTGACCTTGTTTGGAGGTGTAAAGCAACACCGCCAAGTCCAGAGACTTCGCCGCGGAGTCGACATTGTCGTGGCCACCCCAGGTCGGTTGCTCGACCTGATGGAACAGGGGTTCGTCAACTTGAAGCACCTTGACTATTTCGTGCTCGACGAAGCCGACACCATGATGGACATGGGGTTCATTCACGATTTGCGGCGGGTCATCAAGCACATCCCTCAGGACCGCCAATCCCTCTTCTTCTCGGCGACCATGCCCCCGAACATTCTGCAGTTTGCGAGCACCATGCTCAAAGACCCCGAGCGCGTGGAAGTAGCGCCCGAAAGTACCGCCGCAGACACGGTTGAACAGCACATGCTGTTTGTCAATCAAAGCGACAAACGGGATTTGCTGGTACACCTGCTCAAGCAGGAAGGGGTTGAAACGGCGTTGGTGTTCACCCGAACCAAATACGGTGCAGACAAAGTCGTGCGTTACCTCAAGCGCAACAAGATCAAGTCCGAAGCCATCCACGGCAACAAGACCCAACCACAGCGCGACCGGGCCATGAAAGCATTCCGAAACGGGGAGCTGAACGTGCTCATCGCCACGGACATCGCTTCACGCGGCATCGACGTCTCAGGCGTCAGTCACGTCATCAATTTCGAAATCCCCAACATCTCTGAAACGTACGTACACCGCATTGGACGCACCGGGCGAGCAGGCGCTAGCGGAGTAGCTTGGTCGTTGGTCAATGAAGACGACGAACGCAAGCACATGGAGGACATCCAGCGCCTCATGGACCGAGAGGTTCCGGTGCTCGAAGACCATCCGTGGCACAACGGCATGGACGACATTCCGCTGCACCGTGGACGCGGCACGCGTAACAACAGCAACAGTGGGGGGGATAAGCGTTCCAATGATGGAAAGCGATCCTTCAAGAAAAAGCCCCGCAACAAGCGATCTTTCCATAAGGGAGGCCGACCCGGAGGGCCCGGTGGTCAGTCAAGCGAAGGACAAAAACAAGGGCAAGGAGGCGCCCGTGGAAAACGTCCTTCACGCAAAAAGGGCGGCAATAACTTCGGAAGCCGAAAATTCAAGCCCGACAACGGTTAATCGCGAACATTTTGTGGGCTCAAAAGCTTGGTTTATCATCCGATGGACGCTCACGAAAAAGACCGCAATCACCTGGTAACAGAGGCCGCCGCCTTTCTGGAGGCGTGGCGTGCGCACCCCGAAGCCGATCCGCCCACGGCAGAAGCCTGTCAAGTGCGCCTTGAGGTGATCGCAGAAGAAGTTCAAACGACGGGCCTGTACACACATACCGAACGGGAGCTCGAATTTGGAGCGCGACTGGCCTGGAAACATAGCAACCGCTGTATTGGGCGGCACCTGTGGCGCTCCTTGGAGGTGCGCGACTGCCGGATGGTACACAACGAACCCAATCGGGAAGAACGTGCCATTGACGCCCTGACCGGTCACCTGAAGGATGCCTACCGGGACGGCAAAATCAAAAGCATCATCAGCATTTTCGCCCCCCGCACACCCGGTCAACCCGATCCAGTCCGCATGGCCAACCACCAACTCATCCGCTATGCCGGATTTGCAGCAGCGGGTGATCCAGACTCCCGTGCCATTACGTCGCATTTCTTGCAAGTCGGTTGGAAGCCTGCGAAGGAAGGCGACTTTACGTTGTTGCCTTGGCAGTTTTACTGGGACGAATGGCCGGGATACGCGCACGACGTGCTTGCAGCGCAGCCAGAGTTGGCGAAAGAAGTCCTACTGGAACACCCTGAAAATTCAGCATTTGGAGAACTCCAACTCCGATGGTATGCCCTGCCCGTCTTGGCCGACATGGCCCTCAAAATCGGTGGCATTGTGTACCCATTTGCGCCTTTCAACGGCTACTACATGGGCACCGAAATTGGCGCACGCAACTTAGCCGACGCCCATCGCTACAACCAGTTGCCCGCCATTGCCGAATGCTTCGAGCTCGACACCAGCACCGAACGGAGCCTCTGGCGTGACCGCGCGTTGGTCGAGCTCAATCGTGCCGTGCTGTACAGTTTTGATAAAGCGGGAATTTCGGTGGGCGACCACCACAGCCTCGGCACCCAGTTTGAGGCATTCTGTACGCATGAGTCGGGGAAAGAACGCGAGGTAACCGGTGATTGGTCATGGCTCAATCCACCCCTCTCCGGGCCGCAGACGCCCCAATTTCACCGGGAGTACGAGAACACGGTATGCCAGCACACCAATTTTTTCTACCAACCCCCGTTGTGGCAGAAGGCCAAGCCCTCGACCGGCTGCCCCTTCCACCTGTAGTCCGAATGGCTTCGAATGGGTTGAATCAAAAAACCCCAGGCGCGAATGCACCCGGGGTTCCTGCAATTCGATAATCGGCCCATCAACGAACGATGGATACCAACTGCGATTCGTTTCCGATTTGGACCACGTAGGTGCCCACGGTCAAGTTGCTCAAATCCACAGAGAAGCTACCCTCAACACCGATCAATGGCCATTGGCGCACAATGCGGCCGTCCATCGTGTAGAGTGAGCAGAAAGGCGCCGGCTCGTTGAAGGCAATGGTTGTGTAACCGCTCGTCGGGTTCGGGTAGACAGTGAACGTCTCGCCTTTCACCACATCTTCCACGCCAATGCTGAACTCCGTCAAGCCCAATGCTGCCGCCATGCGGGGGGCTGTGTAGCCTTGGATGACGTCAATCCACGGAAGCGCCTCGTCGGGGCCCATGGTGGGGTTCAACGACAGCTGAGTCGCCGCGATGCTCGTGCCGTTGGCTGAGTCCACCGCTTGCGTAATAGCGACGTCCCACCACTGCCATGGTGAACTGTCAAACGGCTCCGATGGCGCACCA
>CALKYI010000357.1 GCA_938003665.1 uncultured Flavobacteriales bacterium | reverse complement strand
AATGGAATGCTGCGCTCCTCCGTAATCAACGCACGCGCCCGATCGCCATGGGCATCGTGGTGCAGGACAAGCATCTGCTGGCGCGGCAACGATTTGGTGGCTACTCCTTGTGATTCCAGCGTGAATTCGTGCTCCGCACTGCCTCCACTGTACTGAACCGTCACCGTCAGTGGGTCACCTGCCAACCCGGCGTTTGTACACGCCAAAGGGTCACGATCAACTCGAACGGATCCGTTGCCGCCTCGGCCCGAACCGGCTGCACTGCGTCCTCCACCGCAGCACACGCCGCAAGGAAAACGATTAGCGCAGCGGCTAGACTTCGAATTGAACGAATGAATGGCATGGAATCAATCGAGCAAAACCCGTGCCGTAAAGACCGTTTGGTTGGCCTCCGCACGAATCACTGCCCAACCCCGTGGCCAATCGGCGGTGGAAATGCGGCCGCCAGTTTGCAACACATTGGAGTCCATGAGCATGCGTCCCGTCACGTCAAATGCTTGCACCACAGCACCCGCTGGCAGACCTGCGAGGGTAATGTAGTCACGGGCGGTGTTCGGATACACCTCCAACTCAATATTCGGCTGAAGCGCCACGCTCATCTCATCTGTACAGAATTGCTCCAAGGCCGTTTCGCCAAATTCACCACCGGTGAGAATCACTTCGCTCTGCGGACCCAAGATGGAGAAGCTTCCCTCTCCGTATTCACAGCACATCCCGTCGCCATAGCTGTCGTAGACCCGCAGTATGTAGCATCCATCTTCCAAGCAGAGGGGCACGTTGACCACTTGGCCATCTTGGTCATCTTCGTAGGGGCCGCCTTCGTAAATGATCTGGCCTAAGCGACGCAAATCCCACGTGGTCTCCGATCCGTAGTCATCCAAAACCAATTCGAGGGTGAAGTCAAAGGTCTCCCCTGCGAAGGCCGTGAAGGTGGTCTCGACTGCGTTGTTGAACGTGTTTTCGTCCGCTGCACCGTTCACCGAGATTACATAGACCTCAACGGTGATGTTGCCGTCCGGAGCAGAGAATGAAGGCAAGGCAACCGTTGCGGATTCGTATTGGTCCAACGCACCGTTCCAGGTCGCCGTCTGCTCAGCGCCTCCGTCAATGGTGTAGCCGAGCACCGCAGTGGTCAACTCGTCCGTGCCTTGGTTGGTCAAATTGACCTCAATGACCACATCGCCACCGCCGCACAACACACCCTCAGGTGCACTCGCAATTCCGATGCCCATGTCCACCGCAAAGGACGTCACACATCCTTCAGCCGGGTAGCCGTCCAAGACTTCCAACCCCAACCCCAACGGATCCAAGTATTCGACAATGCCGTTATTGAAACTGACGCCCATGCGTCCGTAGTAATCGAATTGGCCATTATTTACGCTGCCTTGGCAAGCCGCCGCGCCTCCGTACAACTGGCCGATGATGCGGTGGTTTTGGTCAAACAAAGGCGAACCTGAAGAGCCGCCTTCGGTCACGCCGCTTTCCCATTCGTCAATCCACCACACTGCCGCCCCTGCGGCATTATCATGGTATGCCGCATCTTCATCAATGCAAATTTTCTTCAAGTCCCCAGAAGGGTGGTGGATGCCCGTGGTGGTCTGAACAGTGGTCGCATCCGTTCCATCCCAACCCGCATAAAAAACATCGTAACTGGCTGGAGGCGTTTCATCCAGTTCCAACAAGGCAAAATCCGATGCGCTGCTGTTCACAAGCAATTCCGCACCGCTGACCGTCTGGTTTGTGGGGCCGTCGTTGCCTGAGCACCCTTCGGTTTCGTGGTTGAATACAAACGTCCAATTGCCTACGCTCCCGCCCAAACAGTGGTTGGCGGTGAGAAAGAGCGGTGCACCATCCTGTGCGGTATTGTTCACCAAGGCCCCTGTGCACACGGCAAAGCCACCCGACAAAATGAGCGCGACTGAACGCTTCTCACATTGCCACGTAGCGCCTTCTGGACAATTGACGTTGATGTTGCATGCCCCATAATTGCCATAGGGTCCGCGCTCCAGTCCCAATGCATCGGCGACCAATGCCGCC
This sequence comes from uncultured Flavobacteriales bacterium, assembly GCA_938003665.1. Taxonomy (GTDB): domain Bacteria; phylum Bacteroidota; class Bacteroidia; order Flavobacteriales_D; family Sanyastnellaceae; genus UA16. Next base: position 617 of record CALKYI010000357.1, on the reverse strand, counting down.
TTGCCCACCACATCTCGGTACGCATGCACCACCTGATCAATGGCCAAGTTTACCTCCTCCACACGATCCGATGGGCACTGCACTTCTACGACGGCTGCGTCGCCGGCTACCAAGCCGGTTGCAAGTCCGCCCCATTCTTTGTGGTTTCGGTGGTCAAATGAACCGATAAACTCAATTCCATCGCGGTTCCAAATGAACATACGAGCGCCTTTAGGCAATTGGAATTCCGCGAAACGCAAGCTGATGGCCAGGGCCTCAGGTGCTTCGATCACGGTGCGCCAAACCGACTGTCCTCCATGCTCTTGCCAGTGTCCGTCGGTCAACGTAATGTCCACGTCGAATTCTTCTCCGAATCGCCATGGCGCTGATTTGACTGCATCCGTCACCTCATCGGCTGCGCGCAACGCATCCAAATCAATTCCAGGCATGCGGTGTACTGGGACACCGACCAAAACAGAAGCATCCTCCCATTGCGGCGTACCGCCATGGGCCACTTGGGCAACCATTTGGTTGGACAACAACAAACAAGAAAGGAGCATGAGCCCCGCAGAAAATAGTTTTCGCATGGTTTCAGTCATTACAGGTAGGTGCAAGATAGAATCCCTTCATCCCGAACG
>CALKYI010000356.1 GCA_938003665.1 uncultured Flavobacteriales bacterium | reverse complement strand
ACCACCAACTTCCCGCGGGCGTCGAATACCTCAATGCCATGACCAGGAAGCGGTTCGCATTGGAAGGAGGCCGCAGTAGGATTGGGCCAAAGGTTCAATGATGAGTGGGTGTCAACTGCATCAAACGCACCGAGACTTTCGCTGAACGTCGATTCGGTTTCCGCGGTGCATCCGTCGAAGTAGACGACCGCATGGTAATCGCCGGTCTCTCCCGGCCACCACGTCGCGTCGGTACCAACCCACGTGCCGTCAAGGTACCACGCTACCGAGTCCACATAGGGGATGTTATCCGTGGTGATTTCCAGTCCGTTGGATGTGGAGGCGATGGTGGCAGAGGCGTCGTCGGGGCAAGGCGTGAAACGCGCTCGGTAGAGGTCGCTGGAATGCAAAGCCACTTCGTTGAGCTTTTCGAATTCCGCCATGTCGCCGGACTCGATGTGGGCGTTGACATCCCACTTTTCGAAGAGGTAACCCGGTTGGGCAATGGCTTCGATTTCAACCGGGCAGTCCTCAAAGTAAATGCCGTCCCACGGCAGCGGCCCTGGGGTGATCGTGTTGATGCGCACCAAGCCGGTTAAAGGCGGGAAGACATCCAAGGTGCACTCGTGATCGTCGGTCAGGTTGAAGCTCGACATCAGGTGGTTTCGGGAGGTGCCGACGCGCTGCTCGTTGTGGTTGATCATGTTGTTCACCGCATTGAGCCAAGCAGCGTAGGATCCGGGAGAATTCCACCGATCGATGTGGTGAGGCATGGCTGCTTCAATCTGGTTGACCGCGATGGTGGTTTGTGTGTTGAAGTCCCAAGGTTGGAAAATCGTATTCACCAGGTCGGCATACCGGTTGATGAACCGGTGGCGGAATTCCCAGTTGTCCAGCACGTGGTCGAACAGGTTGCTGTGGACGTTTGGCGAGTTCGGATAGCGAGCGTTTTCGATGTAATTCTGGTACACATTCGCTCCAAAAAACCCGAGTCCCGCATCGGTGTCGTACAGCAAGTATTCCCACTTGTGCTCTTCCGATGCCCTGAAAATCTTGACGTTGTTCAGTCCCCACGCAATGCCCATCCAGTCGGTGTTTTGGATGTACGTCTGGAGCACGAAGTAGTCGATGTAGTTCTCCACGTCGATGAGCGCCGAGAAGAGGGGGAAGAAACCCTGGCTCGTGGTGGAGGTGGATTGAATCTGGTTGGCATGAGTGAAAAACGGTGTGTCCTCTCCCCACAGCGCTCCCCCGGGACCGATGAGGTCCACGTCGTCTTTATCGGTGCCGTATTCAAAAGCGATGCTGTGCTCGTCGAATTTCTCCCGGGCACCGTACAGCCCCCAGTACTCGCCGTTGAGGTAGAGGTGGGCTGGTTGCCACGCGCCCGCTACGATGTGGGTTTGCATGGCGATGCGATTGATCAAAGCGTCTTGCATCTTGGTGGCCCAGCTGTGCTGCCCGCCATTGCGCAAATTGATGTTGTTGAACGTGTTGCTTTCGGGTTTGTCCGGGAACAAATTCCAGTCAAAGTTTCCGGTGTATTCGTTCTTGAAATCCAACCGGAATGAGCGCTGGGGCTCGGCCCTAGACCAGCCACCGTGGATTTCGAGGTCGAGGTTCTCACGCGCCTGCAGCGCTCCGTCGGCATCAAAAAATTGCATGCGGGCGAAGCGGGACCACGGCTGCCAAAAATTGGCACCGAAGTGGGGGTAGTCGCCGGATGCATTGGGCCCCATAACGTAAATGCCGTTGTCCCAGTCCCACAGGTCGTCCTCGTTCACCAGGATGGAAAACGTAGGGATGTCTGGCTGGAATTCATCGATGATGTAGACCTCGTCCTGGACGTTGCTGGGCAATTCCGTTTCAGCATCGTCCCAAACCCGAACACTCAAGCACGTGGTTTCATCAAAGACCAATCCCCCCTCAGGGAATTCAGGAGAAGAAGCCGTGGGCATGTCGCCATTTGTGGTGTAACGCGCCGTGTAGCCGGCCGTCGCACCGGCGATTCCAACGGCCAGTTCACCATCGTACCATCCTGAAGGCACGGTCAAACTAGGAGCAGCGGCAATGCCGGTATAACACACGGTTCCTTGGTTGGCTTCACCCGGGGTGGGGGTGTCGAAGATGCACCATTCCTCCGTCTCACCCTCGAGGCGGCCCACGGAATACCCCGCTTCCAACTCAGGGTGAATGGGCAAGGCATCCACCACATCGCCGTCGGCATCTGTGAGGACCACCGATTCGCCCGTGCTCAGTTGAAACGGCACGTGGCAGTACCCTTCAAATTCGGGCCACCACGTCGGAGGCTGTGACCAGGCTTCCAGCTCACCGTCCTTGCGCGTCAATCCCAAAAACGGACGGATGCTCAAATCCGATGATTCCGCATTGAAGTTGTGCACTTGCACCGAAAAAACATTGGCTCCTTCTACCAACCAAGGCTCAAATTCTTCAGCACTCCAGATGTGTTGCTCGGGTTGGCCGCCGGCGTAAAGTACCGCTTCGATGTAAGCTGTGGCGAAGTCACCAACAACCCCTTGGAGCCCCAACATGTTGGAGGATCGAGCAATTTCAAATCCGTTCAGAAAGGCGATGTACCCATCGTCGTAGTCAATGCCGAGCGAGAGGTAGCCGTAGTCTTCGGCATTCGTGATGTCGAATTCTTTGCGCAGGAAAATCCAATCCGCATCGGGTACAATAGTGACGTCATCGTTGTCTCCGTACCCGAATCCGCCCGGACCGGTGAACCACGAAGAAGCGTCAAAGCCCGGATAGCGCCAGCCATTGGCAATGGGAGCTGTTGGAACCAAATACTGCCACTCATCGCCTTCGACGGCCGGGCATCGCCAGTTTTCGGGCAAGTAGGTGCGGTCTTCGCCGGAAGCGAGGATCAGGAGCCGTTCGCCAGCATCCAAAGTAATGTTCGGCAGCGGCACCGCATCCCCTGCTGAGAAGTCGTCATTTAGCGCATACGACCCGAGTTCGACAGCTTGAGCGCCATCGTTTCGCAATTCAATCCAATCGGACGTTTCGCCTTGAATGTCGGCAACGCCGTTGTGGGCCGAAACCTCCGAAATGGTCAGTTGCGAGCTCGCGGCATGCGCAATCAGCACGCCAATCGGGGCGAGTAAATTTCTCAGCAGGTGCATGCAAGAAAGATACGCGGAACAAGAATCGAATTTCATCACTACTTGAAATTTTGAGAACAAGCAAGTCCCTGCGCTGCTTTGTTGACATTTAAATATCGGAATACAAGTGTGATAGCGTTCACATTTTGATATATTTAGACTGAATGAAACTGGTAAATATGCTGAACATCACCACCAAAACCACAGCCATCGCATTCGCGGCGTTGCTAGCCTTTGCAGGGAACGCCTTCGCCCAACGCACGTGTGGCTCGATGGAAGTCTTGGAAATGCAAATCCAAGAAGACCTGAAACGTGGCGAGACGCTGGATCAAATTGAAGCGCACACCTTGGCGATTGAAACGTCAGGTGAACGCAATGTCAATGGAGTCATCACGATTCCTGTGGTTGTGCACGTCCTCTACAACAATTCGACGGAGAACATTTCCGATGCCCAGATCCTCTCGCAAATACAAGTGCTGAATGATGACTTTCGGCGGTTCAACGCGGATGCGGACGATACCTGGTCCCAGGCAGCGGATTCGGAAATCGAATTCTGCATGGCCACGTCGGACCCGAATGGCAACCCCACAGATGGCATTCTTCGCGTCCCGACTTCGGTTAGCGCATTTGGAACGAACGACGAGATGAAGTTCACTTCCTCGGGAGGCTCTGATGCTTGGCCGGCAAGCGATTACTTGAACATGTGGGTTTGTGACATCAGCGGAGGCATCCTCGGTTATGCACAATTCCCAGGCGGCTCATCGGCGACGGATGGTGTGGTGTGCGATTATCAGTACTTTGGTACGGTTGGCGCAGCAACTGCGCCATTTGACGGCGGACGCACTACCACCCACGAGGTTGGGCACTGGCT
>CALKYI010000355.1 GCA_938003665.1 uncultured Flavobacteriales bacterium | reverse complement strand
CCCGTTCCACCGGTGACGAGAATGGATTTCTGCATGCAGGTCAAACAACCCGAGGCGGCATTTTGTTGTACCTTCAGACAATAGCTGAACACCATGCGCATTCCTTTCTCTGCCTCAACGCTTCGCCGCATTCGAATGGCTTCGTCATTCCTCTTCACCTCAGCATTCACACTCCAAACGGTTTGGAGTCAAACGCCTTGTGAGGGCGGTTTTGCCGATGGATTTCCGTGCGACCGGATGACCTTGTTGTCTTCCATGAGCAATGCCGACTTGAACGGGACCGGCGCCAATGATGTATGGGGCTGGACGGATCCAGTGACAGGTGTGGAGTATGCTTTGGTAGGGGAACGACAAGGCCTCGCCATTGTCGACCTCAGCGACCCAACCGCACCATTTTTGGCGGCGTTCATGCCCACCCAGACATCATCGAGTACGTGGCGTGACATGAAGGTGTATGCCGACCATGCCTACGTCGTTTCGGAGGCCAACGGTCACGGGCTGCAGGTGTTGGACTTGAATCAATTGCGCGATTTGACGGACTTCCCTGCGACCCTCGATCCCACGACGTGGTTGGGAACGTTCTCCGACGCGCACAACGTGGTCATCGACGAAGCGTCGGGACTGCTTTATGCTGTGGGTACCAACCTCGCGGGCGGTGGCTTGGTGGCATTCGATCTGTCCGATCCCGCTTCGCCCGTTTTGGTGGGGGACTACAGTGAGGCGGGGTACACCCACGATGCCCAGGGCGTGGTTTACAATGGGCCGGACTCTGATTTTGTGGGCAAGTCCATCGTCTTCGGCGCCAACGCGAATAAGCTCGCCATCATGGACGCCACGGACCCCAGCGACATCGCCACCGTGAGCATCACGAACTACGACTATTCCTATACCCACCAATGTTGGCTGACGGAAGACCACAAATATTTGCTGCTGGGCGATGAATTGGACGAGCAGAACCAAGGCTTCAATACACGGACCTTGATTTACGACGTGCAGGACTTGAGCAATCCCGTGTTGGTTGGCGAGCATTTTTCCGACCTGGCGGCCATCGATCACAACCAATACGTGGTCGGGAATCTGCTGTTTCAAGCCAATTACCGCGCAGGTTTGCGCATGCTTTCGCTGACGGACATCGCGGCCGGAGAGTTGACGGAGATTGGATATTTCGACGTTGACCCAACGAGCAATGCGGCTCAGTTTTCGGGTTCGTGGTCGACGTATCCCTACTTCGAATCCGGTACAGTGGTCGTCACATCGATTGAGGATGGCATTTACGTTGTGCGTCCAAAATTCATTGACGTCGAAGTGGTCAATCCTTCCATATGCCAAGGGGAGGATTTGGTCGTCTACATCGAAGTGCTCTCAGGACTGATGCCGCCGTTTGAATTGAGCATCCCCGATCTTCCTGCGGGAGCGGATTTAGTGGATTTTCAATGGGAAATGGATGGGCCGGGCAGCTTTGTCTGCCCGGTAACTGGATTAACCGAGTGGCCGGGGGATCAGACCCTGACCGTTCAACTTGATTCGCCACTCAACCAAGTCAATGAAGCATTTGGGTTTTCGTTGGAGGCTGGTTCGACGTGGTATGCGGATGCAGATGGGGACGGTTATGGTGACGCGGCAACGACGACGCTCGCTTGCGCTCAGCCCGAGGGCTACCTCGCCGATGCGACCGATTGTAATGACGCCTCGGCCGTGGTGTTTCCTGGTGCACCCGGAACGGGGCAGGGCTTGGACAACAACTGCGATGGGCTGATCACCGGTGACGAAGAAGCAGGGTGCCCTGGGGATTTCAATTCCGATGGCCTCATCTCCGTTGCCGACTTGTTGGTGTACCTCGGTGAATTTGGGTGCGAAGAAAACTGCACAGCTGACTTTGATTTTGACGGTTTGGTCAACATATCTGACCTGCTCGGATTCCTCTCCGTGTTCGGGGACGACTGCCCGAATTGAACTGCATTCAGACGGGCTCGGTCTGTTGCTCAACCATGCGAGCGTAGAGCCCGCCCGCCTGAGCGAGCTCACTCGGTGAACCGGCTTCAACCACCCGACCGGCATCCAGCACAACCACGTGGTCAGCACCTCGGATGCTGCTGATGCGGTGTGAAATCAGCAGCACAGCAGCGTCGTTGCCCCGTTCACGGATGGACTTCAGGATGACCTCCTCAGTCTCGGTGTCCACTGCGGAAAGGCAGTCGTCCAAAATCAGCAACGGCGGCTTGCGCAGGAATGCGCGTGCGATGGAAATGCGCTGCTTTTGCCCGCCACTGAGGTTGACGCCGCGTTCACCCAGAATCGTTTCGTAGCCGTTTTCAAATCCCTCGATGTTGTGGGCGACATGGGCCTCCACCGCGGCGCTTTTGACAGTTTCCAAGTCCGCTTCCTCGTCTGCCAGCCCGAAGGCAATGTTGCCGGCTATGGAGTCCGAGAACAAGAATACGTCTTGGGGAACGTAGCCCGTCAACCGGCGAAAAGCATCAAGGTCCCAGTCGGTCAACGCCCGCCCGTTGAGTTTGACCTGTCCTGACGAAGGATCCACGATGCGCATGGCCAATTGGGCGATCGTCGACTTGCCGCTCCCGGTGCGTCCTGTGATCGCCACGACTTGGCCGGGCTGCACCTCGAAGCTCACTCCTTGGAGGGCTTCAATGCCCGTTTCGGGATACCGGTAACTGACGTTGTCAAACACCAGCGATTCCATGGTCGTGGAGGTCGCCGGGTTTTCATGCTCCGGCGATTGAATGAGCGGTTCCGCTTCCATGAAGTCGTTGATGCGTTCCATGGAGGCTTCCGCTTTTTGCACCAGCGAGGTGACCCAACCGACCGATGCGAAGGGCCAGGTCAGCAGGTTGACGTAAAAGACAAACTGGAAGATGTGCCCCACTTCCAATTCACCGGCGATGACTCGCTGGCCACCAATGTAGATGGTCAAAATGGTGCTCAGGCCGACGAGCAGCACGATGATTGGCATGAAGAGAGCTTCCGTCTTCACGAGGTCCAGCGCGCTCGCTTTGTAGCTGTCGGCTTCCTTCGAAAAGCGGGTTGCCGCATCGTTTTCCCGCTGGAACGACTTCAATACGCGAATGCCGGCGATGTGCTGTTGAACAAACGTGCTCAAACCGCTCTGCTGCCGTTGCACTGCCTCACTTTGGCGGTTGATGCGCGAACTCACGAAATAGACGCCCACGGACATCAGCGGCAGTGGCAGAAGGGCGTAAAGCGTGAGATTCCAGTAGCTGTCCA
>CALKYI010000354.1 GCA_938003665.1 uncultured Flavobacteriales bacterium | reverse complement strand
ACACGTCGATTTCGGCTTGGTTAGCATCCTGGCCAATCATGGCGCGGATCTCGTACTGCGGTCCCGCAAACCCACTGGTTTGCATCATGTAGCCCTCTTGCACCATCCAACCGCCCAAGCCCATTCCCCGGAGCAACACCGGCTCACCAGCCTCATTCACAATGTTTTGGCCATCAACACTCAAAAAATGCTGGGCACTGACCGGCCCAAAGCTGAGAAAAACAAGCAAAACGATCAATACGCACCTCATGTCCATGTGATTAAGTTCACTAAATTTATGCGTGTGAAAAATACAACCTTTTGCGATACCCAAGTGTCTTCCGAGTGTTGTAAATCACTGTTTCAAAAACGCCCTCAAACTCATGGCCAAATTCTCTACACCTGCACTCCTTTTCATCGCTTTTGTGTGCGTCCAATGCGGCAAGGACGACGCCCCAAGCGTTGTGCCCAACGTGTACTTCCCCATTGACGTGAGCGCGCTGGAATCCCCTGAAAATTCAACCTTCGAGTTTCCCTTAGTGTTGGACCGAAGTACCGACCGTGCGGTGACGGTTGTCTACGAGACACGCCCATTGACCGCGACAGAAGGGGAAGACTACGTTCCTGCATCGGGGACCATCACGTTTGCCCCGGGCGAGACGTCTGCCACCATTTCGGTGGAAATCATCATTGACGAGTACATTGAAGAGGACGAGCAGTTCCGCGTCGTTTTGGTCGAGTCACAGAATGGGTTGTTCCTCGACGGCATCCAGCAAGCCATCGGCACCATCCGCAACGACGATACCGCCATCCAGGTCACGACGGAAGGATATGTTTCTGCCGACAGCTACGCCGGTAAGACCCTTGTGTGGTCAGACGAATTCGAAGGAGACCAAATCGACCTCAGCAACTGGACCTACGATTTGGGCGCACATGGCTGGGGCAACCAAGAGCTTCAGCTCTACACCTCGAGCAGCGAAAATTCTTACGTCCACGACGGCAACCTGATGATCGTTGCGAAAGAGCAAGGCGCCATGTACACATCTGCTCGCATGAAGTCGATTGACTTACAGGAATTTCAATACGGCCGCATCGACGTGCGAGCCGTGTTGCCGAAAGGCCAAGGCATCTGGCCGGCTATCTGGATGCTCGGCGCCAACTTCCCAACCGCAGGTTGGCCGGCATGCGGTGAAATCGACATCATGGAACTGATCGGTTCATCCCCCAACTATGTGCACGGCACCGTACACTA
>CALKYI010000353.1 GCA_938003665.1 uncultured Flavobacteriales bacterium | reverse complement strand
ATCCCCATGAGCACCACCCCCAGAAACAACCAAAAAGACAGGTTGAGAAACGTAAACGGCTGGGAGAGGACTTCGGTCATTTCACTCGTCGCTGGCTTGAGGGTTCAAAGATGCATTGTTTTTTGATGCTGAATAGCTGGCCATCCAAGCTTGATAAATCAGTTCCGCGATCTGGGTGTAACCCTCCTTGGTGTAATGCAGGCCATCGGTTTTGAGCCATCCATTTGCCTCCCATGTTTGTACATTCCCCCTTGCAGCCATTGCGTCGGTGAGGTTCATGTATCCTACCCCGAGGGATTCGCTGCAGGATTCAAAAAACGCTTCGATTTGTGCGTTGGGCGCTGCAAGTGACTGTCCCTTGTAGCTCCCGGGCGTATTTCCCAGCAATACCACAGCAGTTCCACTTGAGCGAATGCGCTCGATCCACGGTGTGTAGTGTGATGCGAAGGCATCCATGTTGAGATGGGGCCCCTGCACCGCATCATTCAGTCCTACCCCGATGAAGACCAAATCCGGATCCAACCGTTCGATAAATGCTTCCCAGCCCTTGGCTTCTGCAACATGGCTGATGCGGCAGCCGTTGTGCCCCCATTCATTGACCGTCAGTGAAGACGGATTGTTCGTCACCGGGTGCATGCCCGCGTACCATACAGTGGTCCCTTCGGGAACGTCAAATCGCAGCGCCAAGGTATCTGTTGACGCATTCAGGTGGAGCAGCCAGCCGGTGGAGTCTGAGAGCGGTTCAATTCTTTGCAGGGGTATGTTTCCGTCCCATTGCCACATGGAAGGCGGAGCGTCTGTCCATATTTCAAGGGAGCGTGTCGATGCGCTGGTTGAGTCTGGATAGTAGGCAACGTGTTGAATCCGGGTCGGCCCGGAAGGCTCTACCAAAATGCCAGTGGCCAGTGGTGCATGCGTGCAATGATCTTTCCCAACCCCTCGGGTGCATCGATGTGCGTTCCAGGTTCCTTCGTATTCGGTCCGGAAATGCGTCGGCGTGTTCGTGTTTGCAATGCGGTAGGGAAGGTGCATGCCTCGGGAGCGTTCCAAATGCGGCGCCCACTCATGCAGGTTGCGGCGCAGGGTATGCCCCAACCACCCAGCCTGGACATGGGATCCGCCTATGTACAAGACGGAGAGAGCAGCAGGTTCCTGTGCTTGAATGCTGTCCATGAGGCACCAAAGCCGAGAAAAGGCATCGGAATGCTCTGGAATATGCCATGCCGTTGCTTCAGCCGTTTCGGTGGTGTCGGTCTTCGGCAAATGAGGCTGTCCCCAACCTAAGCCAAAGGCCATACAAAAGACGAGAAGCGCAATGGGCTCTTTAAGGGGCATCGACCAGCGTTTGTTCGGCCTGTGTGTTTTGCCACAACGTCCATTCGGCTTGGATGGACTGCCGCAACAGCTCCGCTATTTGTTTGGCCCCACGCGGAGTAAAATGGATGTGGTCGGCACTGGCCAAAGCTGGCTCGGATTGGACCCAAGCGGCCATGCTGCCGGGACCGCCCATGACTTCGAATACATCCCAGTACAGCGCATTGGTGTCCCAAGCCGCTTCTTTCAATGCATCGCGGACCCATGTGAGTTGAGGGTAGGTCTCCATCAAGGTGCCGGATTTTCGGGCCATATCACTCGGACCGATGACCAGAATGGGCACACCCGGGAGGGATTGTTGAAAGAGCTTGATTTGGGATGCAAACCAGCCTCCGTAGCGATTTGCGGCTTCTACCTCGGTGATGTAGGGCACGGTATTTCCTCCGTATTGCAGGATCACGAGCTCGGTGTTCAGCGCATGCAACTGCTCCACGAATTGTTTGCGGTGAAGCTGACGAAACAGCGTGCCGGAACTGCCGCGCATGGCCAGGTTGTGAACGACAATTCCCGAATCCGCCCACATCCCGACGCCGTTCACTTCCGGTTCACCTCCTGTAAACCGCAAATTGAGTGACTTGAATGGAATGCTATCCAGGCCGAGTAGAGGGATCGCGATGGACTGCGATATGGAATCGGCTGGAAGTGGAAGGGCTATTTCGTCTTCGCCGTTGAGCGCGTAATGCAGGACGGTGCTCGAATCGGTTTTGCCGAGAAGTACGTGCAGTTCGTTGAATTGTTGGTTGCGTCGGTATCCTTTTGGGTGCGGCTCAAAGTGCAAGCTTGAACCAGTAGATACAGAATCCGTTAGGTCCACAGCAGGTTGGACAAATGCA
>CALKYI010000352.1 GCA_938003665.1 uncultured Flavobacteriales bacterium | reverse complement strand
GAGCTGGAATTCCGAATGGAAGCCCTCAGCTCGCTGCGCAAATACCTGAGTTCCGGACTCGAGGACAACAGCCTGCCGCCCACCTCCTACCTCATCGAAGAGGACCCACTGCTGATCGAGCAAGTCAGCCAACTCTTCGCCATGCGCAGCGAACGTACCAACGCGCTGCTCGACGTAACGGAGGACAGCTACCAGGTCCGCCGCCTTGACAGCGCAATCAGCAACGCCCGCTTTACCATCACCAAGTACATCGAGGACACACGGGAAGCCATCGTGGACCAGCGGTCCAATGTGCGCAGCCAGATCAACAGCTTGGAAGACCGATTGAGCGGTATCCCGGCTACGCAGCGGGACATCGTCGTGATGGAGCGCAAGCTGCAGGTCAATGAAAAGCTTTACGTCTTCTTGCTCGAAGCCCGTGCGCAAAATGTCATCTCCCGTGCGGGTATTGCGCCGCAAGCGTCCATCATTGAGGTGGCCCGTAACAGCGGAATTGTGGGACCGAACAAGCGGCAGACCATCCGCAATTACACCCTGTACGGGGCCATCATCGCCTTGGCCATTGCCTTCCTGCGCATGTTGCTGTTCGACCGATTGGAGTCCACGCAAGAGTTGCGCGAAATCACGCAGTTACCCGTTGTGGCCGGACTGCCGCATTACGCTGAAATCGAGGAGCACCCCCTCGCCATCTTGGCCGACTCCCGGGCACAAATTACAGAGGCCTTTAGAAGTTTAAGGACCAACCTGCAGTACCTGTTGGCCCAAGAAGGAGCCAACACCATCTTGGTAAGTTCGCTTCACCCAGGAGAAGGAAAGTCATTCGTATCCTCCAACCTTTCGACCGTTTTGGCCAAGACAGGGAAAAAGGTGGTACTCGTGGATTTTGACATGCACAAACCCAAGGTGCACAAAAACTTCAAGCTCTCGAATCAAATCGGCCTCAGCACGCACCTTATCGGTCGTTGCGAAATCGAGGAAATGAAGCAAACGGGACCTGTGGATACCTTAACGGTCATTACAGCCGGACCGGTTCCACCCAATGCCTCCGAGTTGGTGATGAACGACCGCCTCGACCCGTTCTTACAGAAGCTGCGAGCAGATTACGATTTCGTCATCCTCGATACGCCACCGATGCTGCTCATCACCGATGCCTTGCTGCTCATGAGCAAGGTGGACACCGGTCTGTTGGTCACCAACACCCAAAAAGCCACCAAGCGTGGCATTGACCACCTGGAGGATCTGCTCAATCAGAACAACCTCAGCCACGCATCGCTCGTGATGAACAACATCAAAACCTCCCGGGTCGGTATGTACTACGCCAAGTACGCCTACAAATACGGTTATGGGTACGGATACGGCTATGGGTACGGCGGATACGGCGGATACGGCGGGGCCAAGTACGGCGATGAGCCCGAGACCCAAGCCTGACACGGGGTCCGATTTCTTCGCACGGATGCAACAAACAAGCTGTTCGTAACGTCTTTGACATGGGCGGCGGCATCCGTTTCGCTTTGTAATTTTGTTTCAATGGTAAACCGCACAAAAGCACGGCGTTGGAGCGCGCTGGCGTTAAGCATCTTGGTCTGTACGGCTGGCCTTGGTCAGCTGACCGTCGATATGTCGTGCGTGCAAGTGAACGACCAAGGCTACGCGGCTGTGACCTGGCAGCAGGCCGCGGATCCCGCCGGCGACTTCGAGCAATACGTTTTGCACCTGTACGAACCGTCGGCCGGACTCGTCTTGGAGACGTACAGCATTCCCGACCCTACGGACCCTGCGGCACCGGCCTTCGTCAACACCACATACAGCGCGGAAACCACCGAACTGTGTTACTTCGTGGTCACCGAGGGGCCTGCCGGTGTCTTTGGCGAATCTTCCGATACGCTCTGCAGCATCCACCTCACGGCGGATCCTTCGTTGACGCCCGGGTTGGTCGATCTGAACTTCAACAGCCCCCGCATCGGCACGAGCGGTCCATTGTCGAACGAGCAACTCGCTGTGGAATTCCTCACCCCTGACGGCAATTGGTTGCAAATCAGCTCTGTGGTGGACAACGGCGGTATGATGACCGCCCAGTATGCCCTGCAGGAATGCGAGGGCGACCTGTCGTTTCGCGTGACCCAGCCCAATCCGGAAGACGACTGCACCCAGGTATCCAATACCGCGGGCTCCCAACTTTCGGACGAACTGGATCCGGACCCGCCGGTCATCACCGCAGTGCAAGTGGATTACGTCCTGCAAGAAGCCATGGTCACCTGGGAACCCAGCGATGCCGATGACCTCGCCGGGTACATCGTCTACATCTGCAATGGTGGGTTCCAGATGGCCATTGACACCATTTACGACCCCACAGCGACGTGGTACATCGACATGAACTCGAATGTCCAGTCGTACATCGAATCGTACAACGTGGCGGCGTTTGATGAGTGCTTCATCAACGGCGAGCCCGATCCCGGTGCGGCGAGCCCTTACTGCGCTTCAAGCTTATTCCTCAATGCCTCGACGGCGATCTGCTCCGACGAAGCCACTTTGTCGTGGGCAGGCGCGTACAACTTGGATTCTGAGGTCGCGAGTTACCACATCTGGATAGACGAGGAAATGCCCACCGGCAGCGGCAACTGGTCCGGACTGCAAGAGGTGGGGGTGGTCGATGCCAACACGA
>CALKYI010000351.1 GCA_938003665.1 uncultured Flavobacteriales bacterium | reverse complement strand
TGTATTCACAAGCGACCAACCAAGCGTGCGCCTACGGCCGCCGTGATTCGAGCGGGGCGTGGATCGGCCGTCCGGTGCTGACGCAGGGGGGGCAGACGTTTGAGCAGGACGAATTGTGCTTCGATATGAAGTCCCGGCGTGGGCTGAGCCGCCAAGCGGTCACCGTTCAGGGCGAGGCTATTTTCCACGCTGCGGTGGCCAAGCGCCAGGCCGACGAACGCATTCACGTGGCCAACGCCAAATTCACCACGTGCGACGCGGAGAATCCCCATTTCCATTTTCACTTGAAGCGCGCGGTGATGATTCCTGGCGAGAAGGTGGTCTCCGGGCCGTTTTACCTGAAGTTTCGCAAAATCCCGACACCGCTTGCGTTTCCTTTCGGCTGCTGTACGACACCTCCAGAGAAGCGCAGCCACGGTCTCCTGATGCCGGGCTATGGAGACGGGGGGAATTTGGGTTTTTTCCTCAAGGACCTTGGGTATTACATGCCACTGGGGGAATACGCCGACACGCGACTGACCGGCGACATTTACACTGGCGGTTCATGGGCCATCCGCAGCAGCACCAATTACAAAATCCGCTACCGGGCGAGCGGGAATTTCAATGTGAGCTTCCAGCGCCAGCGTATTGGGTTTACGGGATTGCCAAGTTTGACTAAGCAGAACCAATTTTTCGTCCGCTGGACCCACAACCAGGACGGCCGAGCGCGGCCCAACAGCCGGTTCAACACCAGCGTGAACTTTGGTTCCAACAACCACTTCCAATCCAACCTCAGCAGCACGCAGCAGGATTATTTGACCAACACCTTCCAGTCCAGTGTGCAGTGGTCGCGTTCGTTTCCGGGCAAACCGTTCAACGTGGCGTTGAGCGCACGGCATTCCCAGAACTCGCAGACGGGCAACGTCGATGTGACCCTCCCGGCGTTCACTTTCAATCTGCAGCGAACCAGCCTAGCGAAGTTGCTGGGCCGCACGCAGGTGGGCGGGGGATTGCTTGATGAAATCGCCATCACGGGTTCCACGCGATTTGAGCAAACGATGCAAGCGCCAGACAGCGTGTTTAATTCGGGCAATTGGCAGGACGTCACCTTCCGCAATGGCATCAAGCACACGGCATCGGCTTCGACCCAAATGCGGGCTGGCTTTGTCAGTGTGACGCCTTCGTTCAACTACAATGAATTTTGGGCCTTTCAGTCTTTGCAGGGCGATTTGATCGAAACCGAAGAAGGGGTCGTGGAAGTCCTCGATACCCTCAATGGATTTGATGCCACCCGCGATTGGCGCTTGTCGGTCAACGCCTCAACGCGGTTTTATGGGACGTTTGAAAGAGGTAAGGACAAACGCGTTCCCGCCCTGCGCCACGTGATCAGTCCGTCGCTGGGGTTGAGCTACACCCCTGAACGTCAGCGCACCCAAGAGGTGAGCCTGAACGACGAGAACTGGGAGTACAACCCGTACAGCTTGAACCGTTTCACCCCGCTGGACATTCGTGCTTCGGGCGCCGTCAACCTCAGCGTGTCGCAGAACCTCGAAGCCAAGGTGCGCGACAAAGAGACCGGGGAACTGCGCAAGGTCCGGCTCATCGACAACATCGTTACGTCAGCGAATTACAATTTGATCGCCGATTCCTTGGGGCTGAGCGACATCGTGACCCGTGGCAATACTGATCTATTCAACCGGATGCGCGTCAATTTCGGGGCGACGCACAGCGCATACGCACGGGATTCCACAGGGCAGCGCATCGATCAATTTTTGTGGGAGACTGGAGAGGGCACATTGCGTTTGACCCGTGCGAACCTCGCTTTTGGGAGCAACTTCAAAGGGGGGGATGAGACGCCGTTTCCTTGGAATTGCCGGGTGGATTACAACTTTGATCTGCGCAAGAGTTGGCAGTCGGCTACCCAATCCGACACGCTTCTGATCAACCAATCTGCCCGCGTACGAGGATCCATCCGAATCGCTGAAAAATGGAACGTGGACGTGAACGGGGGATACGATTTCATCAACCGCGAGTTGACCCCGACGCAGCTCGACATCCGTTGGGACTTGCACTGCTGGGAATTGTCGGTGAATTGGGTGCCCATCGGCATCCGCAAAAGCATTTACGTACGCCTCAACATCAAGTCATCGATGCTCAAGGACTTGAAGCTGGAATTCCGCGACAGCGACCTGCCGTTCTTGTACTGAGGATCAGCGGCCGAACCAGCGCACCAACATCACCACCAAGCACACGAGGAACATCAAGAAACTGATCTTGTTGACCCCGTGCATCATGCGCAGGCTGATGCCGGCTTCTTCGTCCCGGTGAAACAGGTTGGCCGGGTTCAAGTAGTAGAGGATTTTCTTGAAAAACATGGTTCAGCGGTTTCGGTGGGCAATGACAGAAATTTCAACGCGCGCGCCCTTGGGCAAGCCGGCGACAAAGACCGCCTCTCGCGCCGGGAATGGCTCGGGTAGGGTGGTGCGGTAGGTGGCATCCATGCCGGCATAGTCGCCGGAATCGATGAGGAAAACGGTGGCCTTGACTACGTGCTGCAAGCCCAATCCCGCCGCCTCGAGCACTCGCGTCACGTTGCGCAGGCTCTGCGCCGTTGCGGCTTCGATGGTTTCAGCCACCAATTCCCCGGACTCCGGGTTCAAAGGGATTTGGCCACTGACAAAGACCAGGTCTCCGGCTTCTACGGCCTGGCTGTAGGCGGCAACGGGTGCGGCCGCGTTGGACGATGAAATCGGATTGGACATGGTGCGAAACTACGGAGGGATTTCCCACCTTTGCATGCGAAAGTTCCTAGATGCGCATCCTGCTGGTAGACAATTACGATTCCTTTACATGGAACATCGAGCACATCCTCGTCAGCGCGGGTGCGCAAGTGGATGTGGTGCGCAACGACGTCATCAACCCGCACGCGGTCGTTCAATTTGACGGCCTCGTCTTGTCGCCTGGACCGGGCATTCCCGATGAAGCCGGCCAATTGATGCGCATCATCCCCATCGCCGCGGCGCACAGCGTGCCGACCTTAGGGGTGTGCTTGGGAATGCAGGCCATCGCTGAGCATTTTGGTGGGACGCTGCGCAACCTTGACCAAGTCTTGCACGGTCAAGCGTCACACCTCACGGAATTGGTGGCAGAGGGCGTATTGGCCGGGTTGCAGCCTCCAGTGCAAATCGGGCATTACCACAGTTGGGTGGTGGATGACGTGGAGTTGCCGGCCAACCTGGAAATTACGGCCCGGAATGGAGCGGGTCTGCCCATGGCCATGCGGCACCGAACGTTGCCGCTTGAAGCCGTGCAGTTTCACCCTGAATCGGTCTTGACACCGGACGGCAAAACCATGCTCAGCAACTGGCTCCATGGGGTGGCTGAACACCGCAAGGTTCAACCGGTGGACCGGTCTGCCATTCCCATTTGGCTGGAAGAAAAAAGACCCAGCACCGAGCGGTACTGAGGCTTTGAATGCAGTGATTCGAGTCTGGCAGGAGAATCACTGGTTGCGGTAGTTCGACATCACTTCTTCGAACGTTTCCTTGAACTGGTCGTAGTTGTACTCAGCACGGATGCGCTCTTCTTGCTGGAGGCCTTCGACATAGGCGTCCGCCAATTGTGCGCCGCTCAATTCGATGGCGAGGTATGCGATGTACTTTTTCTCCTCGGTCATGGTGAGCTCTTGGCAAATGGTCACGGCGCCGGTCAACTTCTTGTTGACGATGGTGCGCGACAATTCGTTGAATTTGCTGGTCGCTTCTTCTTTCGTGCCAAAGCCCAATTGCGTGGCTTGGTTTTCAGCGACGATTTCAACCGTGGCTTCTACGGCACGGGCCAAGGTGGCTTCTGCGTTTTGACGGGCAATCTTCTTCGCGATTTCACGCTGAGGGCTTGTGCCCGTTGCTGAGGCGCGGAAGAACTCGCCATTGGTCAGGAATTCAGGTCCAGAGCAGTATTCCACAATGCGCACTTCTCCGCGGGATACGGGGGTAGACGCGGTGTCTTTGTTGCCCTTGCAACCGGTCAATGCGAATGCTCCGGCGGCCGCGCAAAGGAGGATGGAGGAGAGTTTCATGTTCATGGGGTTGGTATTTTCAATGGTGTTTGCATTCTGAACTTCAATTAGCATGCCAACTTCGTTCGGACGCTCTTCAAAGATGAATGATTCTATGGTTATTGGTACAATGCTTCGATTAATTTCTTGAGAAAGGCCCCTTCAATTTCGGCTTGTGCCTTGCGGTAAGCGGCGTCGTGCGCCTTGGGCCAGTCGAGTTGTACGCCCTTGACGTCGGTTAAATTCTGGCGCAGGATGGGTTGGCCTTCGCTGTTTTTGAGGACAGCGCTGGCATTCAACATCGCGGTGAAAAATCCCGAAGCCGATCCCGCTTCCCGGGTGTCCGCTTCCAGTTTCAGCACCATATCAGCGTCCTCGGCGCGTTCCACCCATTGAATGCCGCGGGCATTCAACCCTTGCGCGATCGCATTTTTCAATTGCGATGAAGCAGAGGGTTTGCCGTTGATGCGCTCCACGGTTTGGAGATGAACCGTCGGGGTTTGGAGGACGATGGGAATGGTCACCGAAGGCGTGGGCAGCCCCTGAATCAAGCGCTCCACCGGCGAATCTTTCAGCCGCGGCGAGAGGTCGTCCATTCGGATTTCCAAGCGCATTTCTGCGCTCTTGACGCCGGGTTCGAATTGGCCGATGTCGAAGGTGCACTGGCCTTCGCTGTTGGTGCTCAGGCTGGCCGTTTTGGGCAGCGTACCACGGTTGTAGCGCGACCACACCGGGATTTGGGCGGCAGGGGCCCCTGCGAACAGGGCCTTGCATGCCAGGGTCCCTTGGTACCGATCTGAGAATGACAGGTGCAAGGTGTTGGCGCCCGGCTGCAGCGACAAATCCGCGAGCACTTGGGAAATGCCATCGAGGCAAGCCCGGTCGAGAGCCACGGTTCCCCCTGCGGTGTTCCATTCGTTCAACTCGCCCCAATACGCTTCCATGGTTTCCAATCCGCGGATGTAAAAGTCCAGTGCAGCAGCGATACGGCCTTCCGCGCGGGCGTTTTCGGCACTCATCCAGTGGCCGCCAGCGACTTCGAGCGTCGCCATTTTGCGCTCATTGCGGATGCGCTCATAGGTGGCCTTGTTCAGCCGGTAGTAAGCCCAGATGTCGGTCGCGTCCTCATAGGTCCCGACCAACTCGTACTCTTCTAGGTCCTCGGCGCTGGCACTTGAAATGCGCTCTGCGAAATTTTGGCCTGCGATTCCCTGAAACTGGGTGGTGTGCAAGATGGAAGTGCTTTCGATGACCACGCGGATCTGTCCGGCCATATCGGCGAGGGCGCGCTTTTTGGCGGTGGCATCCGCATCGGCGCCAAACTGCATTTTGCTGGCACTCGAAACGCCGATGTAGTAAGATGAGAGGGTGGGGCGTTGCACCACCCAATTCGGTGGGTCGGCCCACTTCTGGGTGCCGCCGCAGGCGCTCAACCCAACAAGCAGTGCGACGATTCCGCCTAACAGCACGGTGCGAATGGCATAGCTCATGGCACCAGGCGTTTGAGTTCCGTTTCGACGAGGTTGCGGACCCCATTCGAGCAATCCAGCACCAACGCGTCGACCATGCTGGATTCCGACTGCAGCTCGGTGCGGGCGTTCAGCTTTCGGGACAGGCCGGTTCGGCCGCCTCGGTTGCCGTTCGAATTGGCCGGGTAAAGTTTGCGGGCGTTCCCACTGTACCGGATGTATTCAATTTCATCTCGGGAGCTGCGCGTGAGCATTTCCGACATTTCCGTTTTGCCGGTTTCCAATGAAATCAATTGGATTTGAATGGTCAGGTCCACCGCGCGGGTGCGCTTGTATTCCTGGTAGGTCACCTTTTTATAGCGGGTCTCATAGACCTTTTTGCCTTCCTCATTCACTTTTTCGACTTTGTAGCTCTCGAACCCTTGACGGTCGAATTTCTGCAAACTCGACGTCCGTACATCGCAGGAGACCACGGTGCCTTTGAGAATCGCTTTGGCCCCCACCATGCTTCCGACCTCGACGGACGTGTTTCCATCGACCACGCCACTGAGGGCCAGTTGTTGCTCCTGGAGGATCAATTCTTGGTTCTCTCGATCGACCAGTACCAAGAAGGGGTCGGCGCTTTCGGCCACGGATTGTTGCACGAAAGAACGAAGCTTGGTGTCCATGCCGGCCCGGTTGGAGCCGTTCTCGAATTCGACGAGGGCCACGGCAAACCGGCCTTTGTCGAGTACGTCGCTTTTCCTTGTCGCCGCGTCCTTGTACCCCATGTCCCGTCCCGTGACGGCGTTGAGCTCGTTCAGCGCTGTGCGCCAGTGCAGGCGGTCGATGGCTGCTGTGGCTTCGCGGTAATGGGGTTCGCAGAAGGCCACATCTGCGAGGTGTTTTGCGTCTTCATAGTCTTCCTGCAAACGGACGATTTCAGTGAATTGCACGAGCGCATCGGCGAAGTCTTCGGTTTCCAAAGCGGCCAGTCCCGCCTGGTACAATTCGTCCATGTGGGCGTCTTTGACTTGCTCGTACGCCTGCCGAGCGCTTTCCATAAACAGCAGCCGAATACCCAGTTTTGCTACACGTGCGTTATACGCCTCGGCGGCTTCAAATGCCGCGACAGCCCGGGCCCGGTCGTTGGCCATGCGCGCTTCGTCAAACTGTGCCAAGTGGTCGTTCAATACCCATTGCCCGGCGCGCTGCAAGCCGGCCAATGCGTCCGTATTCGTGGCTTTTTTTTGGACGGCTGTGTAGTAAAAACTCGCCGCTTGCGTCATCATGCCGGCTTCTTCCATTTTAAGCCCCCGCTTGGTGTACGCTTTGGAGCCGGAACATCCAAAAGCTACGGCCAAGGTGAGCAAGGCCATCCAAACGAAAATAGGTCGAGTCGGTATCATGTGCGTAAAATCCAGCTGCAAGTTAATGGCTAATGCTGCCAAAAGAGCGAATTTCATGCCAACCTCGTAGGCCGTCGGTGGGGGGTGTCCCTACCTTTGAGTTTAAACCCCTGAAAGAACATTCCATGCGAAAAGTTTTGGTTTTAGGAGCAGGCCGGTCCAGTTCGTCCTTGATTGCCAAGTTGCTGGAGCGTGCCGAGCACAATGACTGGGAAGTGCACGTCGGCGACGTGGACGAAGCCGTCGCCCAATCGAAATGCCAAGATCACCCAGCAGCGCGTCCATTTCGTATCGATCCGGGCAACCCGGAGGCCCGCGACGCCCACATCGCATCGAGTGACCTAGTCATCTCCATGGTGCCGGCTTTCATGCACCCGGAGATTGCCGAAGTGGCGATCGAAGCCGGCGTACATGTGATTACACCGAGTTATGTGAGCCCGGAGATGAAGGCGCTCCACGAAAAAGCCGTGGCAGCAGACGTGCTGGTGTTGAATGAAATTGGCTTGGACCCGGGCATCGACCACCTGAGTGCCAAAAAGGTCTTGGACCAAGTGGCTGAGCAGGGTGGGGAAATGGTGGAATTCGAGTCGTATTGCGGTGGCCTCATCGCTCCGGAATCCGACACGAATCCTTGGCATTACAAATTCAGCTGGAACCCGCGCAATGTGGTGTTGGCGGGGCAGGGTGGTGCAGCCACCTTCCTTTCTGGAGGGAGTGCGCGTTTGGTGCCGCCGCACCGAGCGTTCCAAGACGTGCGCCACATTGAGGTGGGCGGCGCTGCCTTCGAAGGATACCCCAACCGCGATTCCATTGCGTACGAAGAGATTTATGGACTGCAGGGCATCCAAACGCTGATCCGTGGCACGCTGCGGGGCGAAGGATTCTGCGGGGGCTGGAACGTATTGGTGCAGCTCGGCTGCGTGCGGGACGATGCTGCCCTGGAATGGCCGGAAGGAATATCATGGGCCGATTGGCTGCGTACATTCTTGCCGGCCTCATTGAATGCCCTGCCGGTTCGAGAGGCCATTGCTCAGCGTTTTGGCGCCGATGCCGCGACACTGGACCGGTTGGAATGGTTGGGCCTGTTCGATTCAAACTCCGGGCCGGCCTTGCTGAAGGGTACACCGGCTCAGGTCATCCAAGCACTGCTCGAAGTCAAATGGGAATTGCAGCCAGGGGACCGCGACATGATCGTCATGTGGCACCGGTTCGCCTACCGATTGGACGGTGAAATGCATGAAATAACGAGTTCGCTTCGTTTGGAAGGCCGCGATGCTGTGTACACCGGAATGTCAGATACCGTGGGGTGGCCCGTGGCGCTGGCTGCAGAGGCCTTGCTCGAGGGCAAATTCAAGGACCGCGGCGTTCAAGTACCGCTGCACAAAGATTACTATGGGGTCATTTTGCCAGCATTGGAAGAGCTGGGCGTTCGCTTTGAAGAAACCCACCGCCAATGTTCTTGACGGCGTGCCTATTTTGTTGGGGGTGCCAAGGGGTGCCGGCGTGGCCGGAGTCCGGAATCGCTGATGCGGATTGGGTGGAGACGGCCATTGCATGGCGCTTGCAGACGGGCGTCGATGCTTGCGGTGAGACCGGTAAAGCGGTGGATGCGCTGACGTTGGAATGGATCGCTGCATCTCCAAAGGTTCGCGTGGAGATCGCCACGAACGAATGGCCGGTGTTGCGGCATTATCCGGAATTGAAAACGCCCCTCATTCAAGCGCTAGCTTGGGGGGAGTTGCAAGGGGTCGAATGGAAAAAAGAAACGCTCGTCAAGCTCCTGCGCAAAGTGGTGCGCAAGTCAGACGGGCTCA
>CALKYI010000350.1 GCA_938003665.1 uncultured Flavobacteriales bacterium | reverse complement strand
TGAAGCTCATCCTCTGCGGCTTCCACGAGGCGACGTTGATGGTTCAAAGCGCGTTCAAGCGCATTTACCCGGATAAAAACCTAGTTTTGAAGTACACCACCGTGAACGGGGTGAACGGATTTGAAGGTTAAACCATGGACAACACGATTCGCGTAAGCGTTACCGACCGCGAGGGCCAAGTGCACGAGCTGGACGCGCCCACCGATATGGGCATGAACATGATGGAACTCTGCAAGAGCGCAGAGTTACCGGTAGAAGGTACCTGTGGCGGGATGGCCATGTGCGCGAGCTGCCACATTTACGTGGAAAGCGATCACGACTTGCCGGAGAAGTCAGACGACGAAGAGGACATGCTGGACGAGGCATTTTTCGTTGAAGACACCAGCCGCCTTGGCTGCCAACTCCACCTCACAAACGAATTGGACGGGCTGAAAGTGAAGCTCGCTCCGGTTGGTAATTAAGCCTTGACGAAGCGGCTGCGAACGTCGCCCTCCTCAACCCATCGGTGCACCACCGGCGACTTGGCGATGGCCTTGAGGCTGTCCATGTGGCGCGTGCCGTGGGCATCAGAACAAATCAATTTGGCAGTGCCGTTTTCGAGCAATGCATGGGCGACCCGGTACATTTCAGGACCGTAAGCACCGGCTAGGCTGGCCGCATTGACGGTGACCCAAATCCCTTTGTCGGAGAGCGCCTGCACTTCGGCGGGGTTGCGGTGCCAGTAGGGGTACCGTTCAGCGTGGGCCAAGACCCCGGTGTACCCGGCCATTTGCAAATCAAAAATGACCTGATCGTGGTTCATGGGCGGCTCATGGAATCCAAATTCAAACAGCACGCATTTCACCGGTTGACCGAGTTCGTCAACGGCCTCAAAGTGCAGGAGGTCGTTCGCAGCGATGCAATCCGCAAAGTGTTCATCGAGGAAGTACTCGGCCGCCAGTTGGAGCGCGAAGTCTGGCCAGCGCGCAGCAACCGCCTGCTGTAACTGCTCAAAAGCAGGAACAAGCGTGAGCTGGTTGTTGGGGTAGATGTCCGAATGGATGTGAGGCGTGACCACGGCACCACGGTAGCCCATGTTCACCAATCGCTCGATGAGCTCGAGGGATTCTTCGAGGGTGGAACTGCCGTCGTCCACGCCCGGAACGATGTGCGAGTGCACGTCGATGTACAGTGCTTCGCCGATGGCCATTTCCGGGCCGCTAAAGTCCGGCTCCAAAGCAGCCCTTCGGCCTGAACGCAAGCGCTGCAACCACCCCATCAGCCGCGGTTGCCGTACATGGTGTCGTAATACTGCTGGTAAACGCCCGACGTTACGGAGTCGAGCCACTCACCGTTGTTCAGGTACCAGTCGACCGTTGCTGCGAGACCTTCCTCAAACGTGATGGACGGCTTCCAGCCCAATTCCGCTTCGATGCGCGAAGCGTCGATGGCGTAGCGCAAGTCGTGGCCAGCCCGGTCCTTGACGAAGGTGATGAGCTTCTTGGAGTGGCCTTCGGGACGGCCGAGGGCTTCATCGACCAAGCGAATGAGCTCGTGCACCAGGTCGATGTTTTTCCATTCGTTGAGGCCCCCGATGTTGTAGGTCCGCCCTTCTTTTCCGGTGTGGAGAATGACGTCGATGGCCGAAGCGTGGTCTTCCACCCACAACCAATCGCGCACGTTGATGCCTTCCCCATACACCGGCAAAGGCCGCTCGTCGCGGATGTTCCGGATCATCAAGGGGATGAGCTTTTCAGGGAATTGGTAGGCGCCGTAGTTGTTTGAACAGTTCGAGATGACCACCGGCAGTCCGTAGGTATGGTGCCACGCCCGCACCAAGTGATCGCTCGATGCCTTCGACGAGCTGTAGGGGCTGCGGGGATCGTAGGGGGTTTCTTCGGTGAAGAGCCCTTCCGCTCCCAGCGAACCGTAAACTTCGTCCGTGGAGATGTGGTAAAAGCAGCGATCGCCGTCGGCTTCGGCCCAAGCGGCGCGTGCGGTGTTGAGCAGCGTTGCGGTTCCGAGGATGTTGGTTTCGAGGAACGCCATGGGGTTTTCGATGCTGCGGTCTACGTGGCTTTCAGCCGCCAAGTGCACCACGGCATCAAAGGCGTGCTCTGCAAAAAGCCGCTCAATCAAAGCGCTGTCTTGGATGTCGCCTTTGACGAAAGTGTAGTGGGGATTCGACTCGACATCGCGGAGGTTTTCCAGGTTGCCAGCGTAGGTCAAGGCGTCGAGATTGACCACCTTCGCATCGGGTCGGTTGGTCAGCAGCTTGCGGACCACGTGCGAACCGATGAATCCGGCGCCGCCAGTTACGAGGATCGAGTTGAAAGTGCGCATGTGCTTAGAGGCTCCAGTATTCGAGGGTGTTGATTTGGCCGCGGTACAGGCCTTTGAGGTCGGCGAAAACGCCGTTGTCGTGGCGCATGAGTTTCGCAAAATCCGCCTCACCCATCGCCTTATACGGTGCGTGCGCTACGGCCAACACAATCGCATCGTACGCTTCAGTGTCCGGAGCTTCCTTCAAGGTAATGCCGTATTCGTGTTCCACCTCGGCCGGGCTCGCAAACGGGTCAACCACGTCCACTTCGATGTTGTAGCTCTTCAACTCCCGGATGACGTCGGTGACCTTCGTATTGCGGATGTCCGCGACGTCTTCTTTGAACGTGAGGCCCATGACGAGGATCCGGGAATCGAGGGGGTTGCGGCCTTGGGCGAGCATGCGCTTGACCACTTGTTTGCCCACGTGTGCGCCCATGGCGTCATTGACAAACCGGCCCGAATTGATGACCCGGGCGTGGTAACCGAGCTTGTCCGATTTCCACGTCAAGTAGT
>CALKYI010000349.1 GCA_938003665.1 uncultured Flavobacteriales bacterium | reverse complement strand
CTGATTGCAGCATCATGCGGTCGAAGACCACTTGTCCTGACAAGTTGGTGATGACCAATGGAGTAGGCTCAGCGCACTGAACCGTAATGGATTGGCCTGCTGGAAGCAAGGTGGGGTAAAGCATGGCAGCGTCGTCGTTCGGTGTCAACACGCTTGCGGTATTGCCGTTGAAGGTGACGTTGTCGTAGTAGTACGACATGGTACCGCTCAAGTAACCGGGGTTGCCAAAGTCGAAGAAGATGGACAGGGTGGTGTAGTGGGTGTTGTAATTGATGGCTTGCGGGCTTGGTACCTCGAGGTTCAAGTCAAACGTCAAGGTCTCCCATTCGTAGGCGACAGTGGTGTTGATTTGGGTTTCGACGCTCTGGGTCATGTCGAGGTATTGTTCGGCCTTGAGGCGTACGGGCAATCCGGCAACAGGGCTGTAAACGTCCACACTGATGGTGGTGTAGCCGGGTTCAAAAGCGATGGGACTGGCCAATCCCAAAGGAGTGCTCATGGTGGTGCCCGCGTAGTCCAAACCGGTCCAGTGCTTGGTTACTTTCATGACGGTGTTGCTGGCGTCCACAGGGTCTGCTGCGAGATCAGCCAAGGCCCCGGCAAACGAGGTCGTTTGGTAATGGGTTCCGGGGTCTTCATGGGTGATGGGCAGGTCCACCTGAATCAAATCACCCGCACCATCAAAGAGCTCCACGTCGTCGAAGTAGATGGTGCTCAACGCCGTTCCATCGCCGTACAGACCGAAGTCGAGCATGAACGCCACCTGGTTGAACACGCCGTCGGGCAATCCGGTAAAATCCCATTCCAACTCTTCCCACTCGTTAGCAACGGTGGTCATGGCATCGATTTCAGCGGTGCCATTTCCTTCGAGCTTGATGCGCATCAACGACCCCTGAATGGGCGCGTGTACTTTCATGCGAATGGCGCCGATTTCCGATAAATTCAGGTAGTCCGGAAGGGTCACGATGGATCCCGCCCAGGCTTGCCCCCCTTCGTTTCTCACCATTTGAGCCACGAAATCACTGGGGTTGTTGGCGTTGGGATTGGGGTTGGGAACCACGGTGGTGACCGCAGCTTCAAAATCTACGAAAGCGGGGGTGCTGGCCTCCGTTTCAAAATCAAAAGGGAAGTCCACTTGGGCAGAAGCAGCAAATGGCACAAGGAAAAGGGCTAGTAAAATGCGCATTGTCGCAAGGTACCCGCAAAAGAAAAGCCACCCCCGAAGGAGTGGCTTTTTTTGATGAGAATCAAAAAGACCTACCGATCAATGGAACCCATGACGCGTTGCATGAAGGCGTTCAACGCTTCTTTTTTGGGCGTGCCTGAGTCCATCATTTCTTGTACTTCGACCGCACCGTACATGTTGGAAATCAATTCGCCGATGACGTCGAGCTCCTCGTCCTTGAGGTTTTCGCTTTCGGTCAGGAATTCCAACGTTTCAATGGCTTCGATGACGAAGTCCCGATCGTTCTGCTCGATGAACTCAGTGAGGTGTTTAATCAGTGGTAACCGCATCGACCATCTCTTTGAGTACTTCGAACTTGTTCGTCTGCACCTGGTTCACCAACGCACCATTGGAAAAAGCGGCGAATGTGGGGAGGTTGTCGACTTTTGCCAACTGCCGGGAGGCAGGGAACTTTTCGGCATCCACCATCACAAATACTGCACCCTCATTTTCGCGGGCAAGCTTTTTGAACTTCGGCTTCATGATGCGGCAATTGCCACACCATCCGGCTGAGTACTGAACCAGAACAGTAGCGTTTTCAGCTACAACGGACTGGAGGTTGTCTTCTTGTAATTCGATCATTTTAATGGCTGCTGAGGTAG
>CALKYI010000348.1 GCA_938003665.1 uncultured Flavobacteriales bacterium | reverse complement strand
ACATGCCGAGGTTGGAGATGGTGAAGGTGTTTCCTTCCCAATCGCTGGGCTGCAATTTCTTGTCACGTGCTTTGCCGGCGTAATCTTTCACTTCCGCACCAATCTGGGACATGCGCTTCAAATCGGCGTGACGAACCACAGGGACCAACAGTCCTTCATCGACTGAAACCGCCACTCCGATGTGCACGTGTTCATTGAATCGGATGCGATCACCCAACCAGCTGCTGTTGACGACCGGGTGCTTCTTCAATGCCAAAGCCGCAGCCTTCACAACCATGTCGTTGAAGCTGATTTTCACCTCGCCTCCATCGTTGATGGCTTTGCGCGTGGTCATCGCTGCGCCCATGTCCACACTTACCGTCAAGTAGAAATGGGGTGCGGAGAACTTGCTCTCCGACAAACGGCGGGCAATGGTTTTGCGCATCTGGCTGATGCCGACTTCTGTGAATCGCTCTACGCCTTGAACCGGCGCACCAGCACCGTGTGCTTGGTAGGCTTCCACGTCGCGCTTTACGACGCGTCCACCGTCACCGGAACCGGGAATCATGGAGACGTTTAAGCCGCGTTCCTCCGCAAGTTTGCGCGCCAATGGCGAGGCCTTCAAGCGACCGTTCGCTGAAGGAGCAACCGGGGCTGGAGCCGGGGCTGATGCAACAGGAGCGGGTGCAGGCGCGGGTGCAGGGGTTGGGGCCGGGGCAGCAGCTGGTGCTGGTACCGGCGCGGGAGTGGGAGCCGGGGCTGGGGCCTCTGGCTCAGCGGGTGCCTCCGCCGCGGGAGCTTTGGCCGCTTCTTCCAAAACCGCTGAAATGTCTTCTCCCTTCTCACCCAGGATGCACAACAGGCTGTCTACAGGTGCCGTTGAGCCTTGTTCTACACCGATGTGCAACAGCACACCATCGAAGAACGACTCAAATTCCATGGTCGCCTTATCCGTCTCGATTTCCGCGAGAATCTCACCGCTTTCCACCTCGTCTCCCACTTGCTTGAGCCAAGAAGCTACCACGCCTTCTGTCATGGTATCGCTCAACTTGGGCATTCGAACAATTTCTGCCATTGTAAAAGTATGTCGTGTTCTACTCGTCGTTTTATCAATCGCGGACGAAGGGGTAGTCGGTTGTCGCGTAGACGTCCTCGTACAATTCGCTGGCCTCTGGGTACGGGCTTTCTTCCGCGAAGGCAATGGACTCTTCCACCTGTGCTTTTACCTCCTTCTCCACAGCCTTTAATTCTTCCGCAGTGTTCCACCCTTGGTCGATAAGCACCTTGCGGACGTGCTCAATCGGATCTTGTTCCTGGTATTCGCTGAGCTCCTCTTTGGTTCGGTACTTCTGAGGATCGGACATCGAGTGTCCTTTGTAGCGGTAGGTTTGAATGTCGAGCAACGTGGGGCCCTCGCCCTTTCGGCCGCGCTCGGCAGCTTCCTTGATGGCGTCGTGCACTGCCTCGGGGCTCATCCCATCCACCGTGGCCGAAGGCATGCGGTAGCTGGCACCCAATCGCTCCAAGTCGGTCACGTTGGACGTGCGCTCAACGGACGTACCCATCGCGTATTTGTTGTTCTCCACGATGAAGATAACCGGCAACTTCCAGGTCATCGCCATGTTGAAGGTCTCATGCAAGATGCCTTGTCGAGCTGCACCATCACCGAAGAAACAGAGCGTCACGTGGTCCTCGTTTCGGTACTTATCTGCGAAAGCAATGCCTGCACCCAGTCCGATTTGTCCACCAACAATTCCGTGCCCTCCAAACAGATTGCGCTCCTTGTCGAACATGTGCATGGAACCACCCTTGCCCTTGCTCGTGCCGGTGCGACGACCGTACAATTCAGCCATCACAAATTTCGGGTCCGTGCCAAGTACCAAGGGGTGAGCGTGATCGCGGTATGCCGTGATCATCCGATCGGTTGGACGGATGGCTTCAGAAATGCCTGCGAGGATTGCTTCTTGTCCAATGTACAAGTGGCAGAATCCTCCGAATTTTTGTTGGATGTAAAGCTGACCACAACGCTCCTCAAACTTGCGCATGAGGTACATGTCGCGGAACCACCGCTGGTAAACCTCCTTGGAGTGCGGTACAGACGCGGCTTTCTTGGCGGCCTTCTTCGGCGCTTTTGCCTTGGCTTTGGCCGGGGTTGTAGGTGTGCTAGTAGACATGGTTTAATAAGTCTAGGAGTGCAAATATAGGTTCGACTTTTCGATGATTTGACACCCGGATTTCGATGGCCATATTGCCGGTGCCATGTAGTGTATTAGGTACACGAAAAATTTCGGGTCAGCTTGGAATCAAGCCGACCGGTCTGTGCGGGCTGCAATCGAGCAGATCTGTCCGTTTTTCGTACCTTTTCAGCCTTGAACCTGGAAACCGCCCTTGCATCCCTCCCCCCCATCTCACTCTCCGAAATCGAGGGGGCTGAACTCATGAGCCGATTGGATCAGAAGTACCTGATTCACCGAGACTGGGTGCCGCAATTGGTTGATGCCGTCAAAGACGCCTACAGAATCTTGGAGGTGGATGGCGCGCGGCAAACCGAATACCGGAACCGTTTCATTGAAACCGCAAGTCAGAGTTCTCTGAACGAGCACACTCGCGGCCGCAACATCCGCTTCAAAGCCAGGATCCGCCAATACGGCAGCAACCTGCGCAGCTTCCTCGAGGTCAAAGAAAAAACCGTGCACGGACGCACGGTCAAGGCCCGCATCGAGCGCGACGCGGCATCCGGAATTGAACGCGACCTGACGCCTGAAGAATCGCAATTTCTCAGCAGCCACTACAAGTACGGAGACCCAGAACTCTCTGAGGTCACTTGTCACTTCAATCGTTTCACCCTGGTTTCCAATGACCAAGCTGAACGCATTACCGTTGACACCGATATTGTATTTCGCTCTAGCAATAAAGAAGAAGGGCTTGGCGACCTGTGCATCATGGAAGTGAAGCAAGAACGCATCAACCGCAATTCACCCCTGCTCCAGGCGCTGGAGCACTTCAAATTCGAGTATACTCCCCTAGGAAGAAGGACGAGCATGTCCAAGTATGTGGTTGGTATGTTACTTTTGAACCCTAACCTGCCCCCTCGAACGTACCGTTCGGTGATGAAACGCGTCCGGCGTATGAGGGAAAACTTACATTGAAGCGATGGATAACGTGTTGAATCTGCTCATCCCATTTGCCGGGAACTTGGTGTCTTGCCTTGTACTCGTCCTCGGCATCTACCACGTCATTTCGAAGCGCAGAGATTACGTTTTCTCGTTCATTTTGGTCTCGTCCGCCGTCTACTTGCTGTGCAACCTGCTCATGGCCGTAGAGATTGATCTGGCTTTTGCGCTGGGGCTCTTCGCCATATTCGGCATCATCCGTTACCGAACCGATGCCATTCCGATTCGGGAGATGACCTACCTGTTCATCGTCATTGCGTTGTCCGTCCTTAACGCGCTTGCACCTGCTGCCACTGGATGGATTGCCGTAGGTGCCGCCAACGTCGCCGTCTGGACCATCACGTTCATCTTGGACCGCTTGTGGGCGATTCGCCACCTGGCCACGAAAGTGGTGATTTACGATCGCGTCGATTTGCTAGCGGAAGGACGTCGTGATGAATTGATTCGTGACCTGCAGCAGCGCACCGGTGTTTCCATCATCCGCATTGAGATTGGTAAGGTGGACTTGTTGCGCGACACCGCGGTCATCAAGGTGCACTTCGACGGGGATGCCCAACCGGGACATTTCGAAAGCCAAGGCGGCCGTTAAGCCTTCTCCAACAAAACAACGGCGTGTGCACTCACGCCCTCTTCACGCCCGACAAATCCAAGCTTTTCGGTGGTTGTCGCCTTGATGCTGACTTGGTGCAATTCTACACCCATGAGGCCAGCAATGCACTGGCGCATGGCATCCACGTGCGGCCCCACCTTAGGACGTTGTAAGCAAATGGTGCAGTCCACATTGCCCAATGACCAACCGGCTTGCGTTACGAGGTCGTAGGTATGCTGGAGGAGCTTTTTGGAGTCAATTCCTTTGTACTGGGGGTCCGTATCGGGAAAATGATAACCGATGTCCCGCAGGGCCAAAGCGCCAAGGAGGGCGTCACAAATCACGTGGAGCAACACATCCGCATCGCTGTGCCCAACTGCCCCATGGGTATGGGGGACTTCAATGCCGCCCAACCAGAAGGGTTCCCCTTCTGCCAGCTGGTGCACATCGTAACCGTAACCGATCCGAAACGCCATGGACTTAGTCGGCGATTTCCGTGGCCTGTGCCAAATCTGAGAACTGCAACCGCAGGGTGAAGCGGAGGGTATTGGCCAGCGGATTCTGCTGTCGCGTAGAAATCAGGTAGCTCAAATCCACCGTGAATACAGTGTACTTGATACCGGCTCCCAACGTGATGAACTGACGGGCACCTTTGGAGTAATGCTCATTGAAAAAGCCGGTGCGGAAAGCAAAGGCATCGT
Organism: uncultured Flavobacteriales bacterium; assembly: GCA_938003665.1. Lineage (GTDB taxonomy): Bacteria > Bacteroidota > Bacteroidia > Flavobacteriales_D > Sanyastnellaceae > UA16. The sequence continues at coordinate 1,507 of CALKYI010000348.1, read as the reverse complement.
TGAACAAGTACTCGACCCCACCACCGATGTTGAATTCACGCAATTCTTCGCGGAAGATGCTGCCGTCTTCAACGGCGTAGGTTCCATCCTCATTGAAGTTGACGACGCCGGGCGCATCATAAAAACTCTGGATCATGCCCGTAGCCACACCCACATTGGGGTCGTAACCGCTGACAATGGATGTACCGCTTTCTTGATCGTAGATAGGAGTCGTCGGCACCAGCAATTTGTTGACATCGGCTGTGAACGTCAGGCTGTTATAATCGTCTACGAGAATTTTCAACGCCGCGCCTGTTTTTAAGTTGGTGGGAATGAAATCGCGTTCTGCTGATTCGCTGTAGCTCATCTTCGCGCCAATGTTCGAAATGCACATGCCCCAATTGAACTCAGCGTCCTTGCCACGGAACTTTGCGCGGGGATTCGTGTAGAATGCACTGACATCGACCGCAACGGAACGGCCCGGCTTCGAGTTCGCACCGAGCACGTTTGTCCCACCCGTGAGGTTCGAATTGATGAATCGGCCGGCAATGCCACCGCTGAATCGGTCACTCAATTTCTGGCTATACCCGACATCCAAGCTGAACTCAGCGGGTTGAAAATCGCGGATGGTTGTGCCCGTCTCGTCCGTGAAGGTGATGTTGCCCAAGCTGAAGTAGCGGAGTGCACCGCCCCACGCTGAACGCTTGTCGATGCGTCGAACCGCGGAGAGGTAGGCCAGGTTCATGTCGTCCACGAGTGCACGCAACCAAGGCGCATACGCCAGGCTGAATTCAACCTCATCGGTAACGAAGGCCATCTTGGCCGGATTCCAGTGCAGGCTGTTACCGTCGGGTGAGAGCGCAACACCTGCATCGCCGAGGGCCCCCGAACGAGAGTCCGGAGCAATCATCAAGAACGGCACGGCCGTCGTAATGGTGTTCAGCTGCACCTGCTGAGATACCTCTCCTGGGGTCAACTGGGCGCTTGCAGAACCAACCGCTAGCACTAGCATTGCAGCGGCGGCCATTTTACACACAAAAGCTTTCATCTCTTTCATCGTTGTCGGGGTAGCGCAAAGTAAACGCAAAAAGACATCATTTGGTTACGGACGGATAACGACTAACTGGTCAGAATATTGTGCCGCGGCACCCGATTCAGGCACCAAGGTCAATCGGAAGATGTACACACCAGCTGACACGGCCGATCCAGTAGCGTCATTCCGCTGGTCCCAACGGACGGAATTGTCGCGAAAACCATCGGCGTGCCATGCTGCCTCCCGGCGGTGCACCAGCGCACCAGCGGCCGAGAACACTTCCAGAACGTATTGCGCATCAGCGCACGCGATGTTGTGTTCAATGTTAAAGTTGAACCCTGTAGCCGACGGATTGGGATAGGCCAAGACGGAGCCAATGGCCGCTTCCAAACTCGGGGCAACAATGAAGTCCACTTCTGCGCTGCCCTTGTTGTTTTGCACATCCCAAACCACCAACTCGAGGGTGTGGGGTCCCTCCTCAAGGCCCTCGAAGGG
>CALKYI010000347.1 GCA_938003665.1 uncultured Flavobacteriales bacterium | reverse complement strand
TACGAATCGAATTATTCCGACTGGATGGCCGGTCCAGGGGAGGAGACTCCTTTGCTCTCCCACCGGTTGCTTCCCGAGAAATTGCCGCGCATGTGGTCTGAGGTAGGCGATGATCGCCCTGTGTACCTCGTCGTGATTGACAACCTGCGGTTGGACCAGTGGAAAATGATCGAGCCGCTGCTACTGAATCGGTTCCGCATCGCGCACAACGAGACGTATTTCTCCATGTTGCCCACCGCCACGCAGTATGCGCGGAATGCACTGTTTGCCGGGATGTCGCCTGCAGAAATTGCCCGGGTGTACCCGCAGTATTGGGTGGGTGAAGAGGAGGAAGGCAGCAAGAATAAATTCGAAGGTGAATTGTTCCAGGCGTTGCTCAACCGGATGAATTTCGAAGGCAAATCATCCTACCACAAGATCACCAACCTTGCCGCGGGCAAGAAGATGGTCGACCATTTCCACCAAACCCACGGCAATGCAATGACAGCGGTGGTGTACAATTTCGTCGACATGTTGTCCCACGCACGAACGGAGATGGATGTGTTGAAAGAACTGGCGGAGGACGAAGCGGCTTACCGCTCCTTGACGCTGTCGTGGTTCGAGCACAGCGCCCTAAAGGATTTGCTCAATCTGATGGCCGATCGAGGAGCTCGGGTAATCATCACAACGGATCACGGCACCGTACGTGTGGGCAATCCGTTGAAGGTCAAAGGCGAACGAAGCACGAACACCAACCTGCGCTATAAGGTGGGTAGGAACTTGGGTTATGCGGCAAACGAAGTCTTCGAGGTGCGGCAGCCGGAGGAGGTGGGTTTGCCGCGCCCCAACGTGAGCAGCGCCTACATCTTTGCGCGGGAAGATGATTTTTTAGTCTATCCGAATAACTACAACCACTTCGCCCAAAACTTCCGAGACACCTTCCAGCACGGCGGCATCTCATTGGAGGAAGTGATCATTCCTTGGGTCGAATTGGACCCCATATCCTGAGCAGATGAGCGCAACGTACGGATTGAAGGAAATTTGGCGATACGGCCGATTCCGTTTGGCCGAGTTGCCATCGGTAGCTGACGCATTGGTGCAGGAGTTAACAGGCG
>CALKYI010000346.1 GCA_938003665.1 uncultured Flavobacteriales bacterium | reverse complement strand
GAGCTACGGTCATCTGCACCCCGGATTCCAGCATGACATACGTCGTCACGTATGAGGGCTTCTGCGAGGCACAAATCAGCGATACCATCCACGTCGAAGTGGCAGAATTGGAGGGCGCTGCAACAGCCAACCCATCCACCGTGCTTACGTGCTTGGTGGAATCCATTGAGCTGGAAGGTTCGAGTAATTTCCCAAATGGCATTGACTTCGTTTGGGAAACAGTGGACGGCAACATTGCCAATGCGCTCGGCCCCAACGCCACCATTGACGCCGCTGGTGTATACACGCTCGGGGTGAGCAACGCCGATGGCAGCTGCACGGACGAAGTGCAAATCGAAATCACAGCAGACTTCGAAACGATTGATAATGTGCTTTCGGCAAGTGCGCAGGCATTCACGTGCGCAGTGGATTCCATTGTGCTGAGCGCCGAGGCGGAAGCCAGCGCTGAATTCGAATGGTCCGGCCCCAATGGAGCAGAATTCGAATGGATCGAACAGCCTTTTTCCATTCTCGTGGAAACCCCAGGTACCTGGGAATTGACCACGACCAATCCCTCGAATGGCTGCCCAAGTACTTCGGTCATTGAAATCGGTAGTGATTTCACCCTTCCTGATGTCTTCGCGGGGTATACGGACACCTTGACCTGCGCCGCCCCTACCGCGGTAGTTGAAGGCTTGAGCATTGGCCCTGACGGGTACGCGCCGGTGTTGGAATGGAGTTGGGACACCGGTGCCATGAATCCCTTTTTGCCATGGTCGCCTGAAGCCCCGCAGGTACTGTTGCCAGGAACCTACTACCTCACGGTGACGTTTGAAGAGAACGGCTGTACCAGTATGGATTCGTTGGTCGTGTACCAAGATCCGGAAGCAACGGTGGATGCAAGTTCCGCTCAACTACCCAATGTCATCACCCCGAACAAGGACGGCATGAACGAACGGCTCACGCTTTATTTGGCTGATGATCCGGATCTCCCTCTGTTGTCCATTGTCGAACAGTACGACCTCGTGGTATTCAACCGATGGGGAGGCGAAGTCTTCCGAACCACCGGCGCTCCAGTCGAATGGGACGGACGAATTCAGAATGAGCCCATCGCTGAAGGCACGTACTACTACCGCCTGAACTACCTCATCGTATGCGGCGAGGAGCAGCGAGGAGAATTGTTCGGAAGCTTTGAAGTGTTGCGCTAAGGATAGGCTAGCCAGCCTTGTCACTTAGCTCGCTCAATGCGGCCTTGAATTCCGATTCTGAGAGAATGGGAATTTGTTTCTCCACGCAAGTAGCATATTTTGACACGCCCATTTTGGCATCCGCAACCAAGAAATCAATGCCGCCTTTGATGTAGCGTTTGTACTGGAGTCCCTTTTTTATTCCCGCTTCACGGAGTTTGGATTTGGATGAATGGTCAAAACCGCTGAGGATGAATCGCTGACCGGGCGCCATCTGTGCCAGCGGCACTGTGGGTTTCCACGCAACCAGCTCGTGTGCATAATCCGCCCGAGTCCGCGAACCAGTCGGCTTGGCCGCGATCTTGATCTGACTGTGGTAATGCGGGATGCGGTGCTCGGTCCAACGGTTGGTCTTCACCAACCCAGCCCATTCCCCTATCTCCTGCTCTTTCGACACCTCCTCAACAATGGCCGCGCAGATGCGGGCGTCGCTCTCGGGGTTGTGGTGATCAAGCTTCCAGTTGAAATGTCGGGCAACGTGTTTGATGCCGTGCTTCGGCAACTCGGTCCAATGGCCCTTGGCCAATTCCAACGTGCAGTAAAAAACCGGTCCCGAAGCCGCGTCCAAGCCATGGAATGAAAAGGCGTGTCCGAGGTGCTTGCATTCCACCACCCCCGCATTGTGAGCCACCACAGGCGCATCGCCAATCAGGTGCTCCACCTCTTTCCACACCGTCGGAAAGTCAGGCGCCTTTAAGGTATCCTTCAATCCGTAGTCGAAATTCCAGCGTTGCCAATCGCCAAATGACTCCACCACTGGACGGACCAACGAACGAAACCGTCCCACTTCTTCACCCTTGTCCATGAGGACCACACCGACCTCACAGATGTTGCCTGTATCGCTCGTAGCGCATTCCAAATCCAACGCGGCGTACCTCATTCGTTCTCGTTTTCCAATTCGTTCATCAGTTCGTCATACCCCCATACGGTGACCCCTAAATCTTGCGCTTTGGTCAACTTGGACCCGGCTTTTTCGCCGGCCACCAACACACTGGTCTTCTTGCTCACCGAACCACTTACCTTTCCGCCATTGGCGCGAATCAGGTCGGCCAATTCTTCCCGTGGCACAGGATGGGTTCCCGTGATCACGAATGTTTTATCGGCAAACGCATCCCCTCCTGCCGCCGAAAGAGCCGAGGCATCGAGCGCAAGTTTTACCCCGGCTTCGCGCAGGGCATGCAGCACTTCAAGGGTGTGGGGGTCGCGGAAAAAGCCCTGTACGCTGCGTGCAATCTCCCCGCCCACGCCGTGAATGGCGCTAACTGCCTCCTCATCCGCTTGGGCCAGGGTGTCGATGTTCTGGAAATGTTTCGCCAGCAGGATTGCTGTTTCCGAACCAACGTGTCGAATGCCAATGGCATAGAGCACCTTATCAAATGGCTGGCCTTTGGAGGCTTCAATGGCTTCCAACAACTTCTCCAATTCCTTCTGGCCCAACCGCTGGCGGGTGCGCTCTGTTAGTCGATGCAAAAAGGCCATCAAGTGTTCCCAGGCGTTGTGGTCCATGCCCCAACCTTCCTGGTCCCAGGCGAGCGCTTGATGGCCCACAATCAACTCGTCTGCATACTCCATGGAACCGGCCTTCGCTAGAATGTCCGCCGCCATGGGTACCGACGGTCCAATGGCCATTTCCAGGAAAGCCTGCCACGATGCTGAGGGCTCGGGCAGGGGTTTAAACGATGCGAGAGTCCCTTGCTCCAGTGCATCCTGTACGGCCTTTTTGGAGACCGGAGTAGCGCTGACACTTGGGCGTTCTCCCTTTTTGTTTCGGTACCGCCAAAGCGCCAAGGCGTGCACGCGCTGGGCGTACAGGTCGTGGTCGTTGGTAGAGGCCGTCATCTTGTACAGGACAGTCGATTCGCGCCAGGCCTCTGTCGCACGGGCGCTCAGGGCATACAGGTCACCGGCATGCCGAACTCCACCCTTTTGGACCAAGAGCTCGATGATTTCAGGTCCCAAGCCATCGATGTTCATCGCCTTGCGGCTCACAAAATGCTCAATGCGCCCCAGCACTTGTGGCGGACAGGTCGATTCATTTGGGCAGTAATGCTTGGCTTCGCCTTCTTGCCGGATCAACTCGGTGCCGCATTCTGGACAGTCCGTGATGTAAACCAAGGGCTCTGAGGAATCGTCCCGGGCTTCCGCATTGACCCCGACGACATTGGGGATGATCTCTCCGCCCTTTTCAACCAATACCTCATCCCCCACACGAATGTCCAAGGCTCTAATTTGGTCGGCATTGTGCAAGGATGCTCGTTTGACCGTCGTACCGGCAATCAACACGGGTTCGAGCTCGGCCACGGGCGTGATGGCCCCCGTTCGTCCCACTTGGTAGGTCACGGCGTTTAACCGTGTCGCCTGTTGCTCCGATTCAAACTTGTATGCGATGGCCCAGCGGGGGCTTTTCGCGGTCATGCCCAATTCAGCTTGTTGGCTGTATGCATTGACCTTGATGACGATTCCGTCAATGGCAAAAGGGAGTGAATGACGGGCGGTATCCCAATGCGCGATGAAGTCCATGATGCCATCAATCGAGGTGGCTACTTCGACCATACGCTTCGCGGTTGATGGCGTCGGAAATCCCCACTCGCTCGCCGAATGGATGGACGCCATGTGGCCATTGATGGCGGGATTGGCGGTGACCACGCTATAGAGCATGCAATCGAGCGCACGGCTAGCCACGACGCGACTATCTTGGCTTTTGAGCGTCCCGGCTGCGGTATTGCGCGGATTGGCAAATGGGGGTTTGTTCGCGGCCACTTGTGCGGCATTCAACGCTTCAAATCCGGCCCATGGGAAGAAGATCTCCCCCCGAATCTCGAGGTCAGCCGGCGCCGAATCACTCAATTCCAAGGGGATACTCTTGATGGTTCTGACATTCGCCGTGATGTCTTCCCCGACGGATCCGTCACCGCGCGTCAAAGCCCGTTGGAGCTTGCCGTTCTCGTACTGCAAAGCAATCGCCACGCCATCGTATTTCAGCTCCATAACAAATTCCACCTCTTCGCCCTCGAGAATTTTGTCTGCTCGTTCGGCCCAATCGGCGATGTCCTCGGCATTGTATGAATTGGTCAAGGACAACATGGGAGCACTGTGCGGGACTTTCTCAAACCGATCGGTGATGTCACCGCCGACACGCTGTGAGGGCGAATTGGGATCGGCCCATTCTGGATGCTCGGCCTCCGTACTCAACAAACACTCCAACAAGCGATCAAAATGACGATCGGAAACAATGGGCGCCGCATCCACGTAATACCGCCGGTTGTGCGCGTGCAGCTCTTTGCGCAGCTGCTCCAATTCCGCGTGTGTACTCGGCAGTTGATCGGGGTCCCAACTCATGCCTCTAAGGTAAAAATGCCCTTTGCACAGGCCACTTCAAAATGCGCGCAATCAAGCAGAATTAATCCACAATCCAGCCGGAAAACCCGGGCAAAGGCCTACACCACACACGCCCTCTCCGCAGTTACTTTGGAACATGCGTTTTGCCTCGATACGTCAGTCCTATGTACTGCTCCTTGCAGCAGGAATCACGGGTTGCTCGAGCTTGAACAATACCACCTCGACACAAGTGGCAATTGATCCGGCTAATGGATCAAATGTGCGCATCCTAAAAGACGCATGGAACTGGAATGATGGATTTCACTATGCACACCAAGGAGACGGCATGGCGTTGATCCGATTGGACAACAACGAACCTGTTCATTTAATTCGGCTCGAACAGCCCGGCGCCTACCCGGTAGTGCATCCCCTGTTTCCCGAGGTGCGCAATCCTTTGAAGGCATTGGACATTGGAGGTGCGTTGGCATTTACCGCGGACGGAGCGGTCTTGCTGGCGTCCGACCAGCCCAAGCGTGCAGCTTGGGGCGCATTTGCAGGTGCGGTGGGCAATGGCCTTGGCCTGTTGAGCAAGCCGAGAAAGGTGTACCAAAACGGCTATTACTTCGATGGGCTCGAACCGCTACCCTCCGGTAACCCCAGCAATCCCGCACTGCACATCGAAGGATTTCACATGCGCATTCCCGAAGGCGAGCACTCGTGGCATTATTTCCAAAACATGGAACGCTACCACGACAACCGCGTGGAATTTGTCAGTGCTTCCGACGAGTCCATCGAAATCGAATACTCCAACCTCGATGAAGAGCTGAATTCGGTTTTGGTTGCGCAAGGTTTCCAACCCCTCCCGGACGAAGGGATGTTCCAGCGGGGAGCGGCCATCGAGATCACTGGGCAACTGACCGGGGTGCGCGAACACCGCGTGCAAAACATCGTACGGTATGAATTGGAAACAACCTGGTGGCTGTACAATGCGTTTGGCCTCGCGAGCGACACCGCGCATGTGACGACCTCCTCGAATTGGGCGTTGTACAATTTCTCCAATCCCGGGTTCGACCGCGAGTTGATTTCCGAAGCCGTGGTGCAGGCCATGTTCCAATCCCTGGATTCAGATGCATTCAAAGGCAAGCTCAACCGCATCGAAAACCTCGAATCCGAGTGGACAAAAGAATGGGACCCCATCGCATTAGCTGCTGCTGAGGCCCCTGCAGGTAAGGTGAGCGCGGCATTGCAATCGGTCGTCACCGTTGAAGCCAGCGATGGTCACGGCAGTGGATGCATCATCAGCGAGGACGGCTACATCGTGACCAATTACCACGTCATTGCCGACGGAGCACCTGCCTACTCCATTCATTTTCAAGATGGCGAGAAACGAACCGCGCAGGTCGTTAGGTACCACCCCGTCCACGACTTGGCGCTGCTGAAAGTCGAAGCAACGGGACTCGCACCCTTTCACCTGAACCAATCGGAGACGATTAACGTAGGCGAGGCCGCCTACGCACTGGGAACGCCGTACGCCATTGATCTCGGTGCCTCCGTGACCAAGGGAATCATTTCCGGCAAACGCAAAGACGCACACCGGACCTTGATTCAGACCGATGTGAGCATCAGTCCAGGCAACAGCGGTGGAGCATTGATTGACGAGCAAGGCACCCTCATTGGGATTGTCAACGAGAAAGTACTGGGCATGGGCGTCGAAGGCATCGGGTTTGCCATCCCCACGCACGTCCTTCCGGATGCGCTGAAGCTCGAATTCAAAAACTGAATTTTACCGGCGCGCAGCGACCAAGCGCCAGTTGCCCTGAAGGTCGCGCATGCGTTCCTTCGAGGACCAATCATCGGGGATCAAATCGACCACCTCCTGTGTGCCGTCCCGATGGCACTCAAAAGCCAACAGGCCGCCAGCTGCCAACCAATCTTCATGGTGGCACCCGTCAAGGATGCGTCTGTAAAAGAGCAACGGATCGTCATCCTCAACGAAGAGCGCCGATGCGGGTTCCCAATTCAACACATTCGGCAGCATCTCCGAACGATCGGTCTGTGGGATGTAGGGCGGATTGGACAGAATGACGTCAAACGGCGCTGCGAAGATGCCACCTTCTAGCTGTGGCTCGAGGATATCGATGCAGTGGAAATCCACTGCACAACCCAACCGTTCCGCATTTGCTGCGGCCAATTCCAAGGCGTCAGGTTGCACGTCGAGTCCATGCACTTCGTCGCTTGGGCGGTGCGATTTCCAGGCGATGGGCAAAATTCCGCTGCCTGTGCCGATATCCAGCACCCGAAGTGGGGCGTCGCCTGTCATCGTTTGGACCCGACGAAGTGCCTCCACAAGCAACTCTTCGGTTTCTGGACGTGGAATCAAGGCACGACGGTCGCATTGAAAGGTGAGTCCGGCGAACGATGTTTCGCCGAGCGCATACTGGACCGGTTCGCCGTCCTTCAATCGGTCCGCCAACAGAGCGAGGCGTTCCAATTCGGATTCAGATGCCCGCCACGGCGCCGTGAGCCGGTCCATTCGCGACATACCACTCACGCAATCCAAAACCAGGCGAACGACGGATTCGGACTCGCGACCGTCATCCATGCAGCACCGCTGCGCAAACCAAGAGCGGACGGTGTGCAATTCGTTGTTCACCGGCCACGGTCCGCTGCCTCGAGGTACGTGTTGATCCGGCATCAACTTCCGAAGGCGTGGCTACCAATCAGCAGGCTTGCTGTGGCTTCATTGGTGGCCAGCGGAATGTTGTGGACATCGCACTGCCTCAACAGCATGTTGATGTCGGGTTCATGCGGGTGCTTGCCCATGGGATCCCGAAAAAAGATGACCGCATGAACAGCACCTTCAGTAATGCGCGCTGCAATCTGGGCATCACCGCCAAGGGGACCACTGGCCAATCGCTCAATCGCGACGCCGAGTTCCGCAATCCTCCCCCCGGTCGTGCCTGTCCCTACGAGTGCAAACCGTTCAAACCAAGCCTGGTTGTCCCGAACGAATTCGACCAACGCATCCTTTTTGCCATCGTGGGCAATCAGCGCTATGGTTTGAGTTTGGCTCATTCTGCGCGGTTGCGGGTCCAGACGGCCGCCGCATGCGCCGGAACGAGGACCTCGGCTGATGGGGCCAATTCACCCCATGCTGGAGCGTAGCTTTCATCCAGATTCAACGCCATGGTCACGCCCTCATCGCCGAGGTTGACCGCCACGACAACATCATTGGTCCCAGCCGTTCGCTTCCAGGCCATCGCCACGTCAGAGTCGATGGCATAGAATTCAGGTTGCCCTCCGTGTGTGCCGTTCCACAGCGCTTGGTTCTCATGGTTCAAGGCGTAGATGGTTTGGTACAAGTCGGTCTTTGCGTAATCGCCCCATTGAACGGTGTCTTTTTCAAAAAAGCGGAGTCGCTTGGTCATTCCGGCTTCCTGACCTGAATAGACGAGTGGCATACCCATCAAGGTGCCAGAAAGGACGGCCATGGCATCCCCATTGGGGCCTAACCGCTCTTCGATGGTTCCGTTCCACGCATTTTCATCGTGGTTGGTCACAAACATCATGCGGTAAGCATCCGCGCCGAAGCGATCTGTCTGGCGCGGAACGGCTTGAATCAATGAATCAACGGACCATTCGCCTTTGCCCACTTGGTTCATGATGTGGTGCATTTCCCACCCGTACGACATGTCAAAGGCGCGGTCGTGGTGTTCCGGCACTTCGGCTTCTGCCAACATGAACACTTCGGGATTCACTTCTTCCAACTGGCGTCGCGCCTTTTCCCAAAAATCGGTGGGGACCTTTTCAGCTACATCGCAGCGGTATCCATCAATTCCAAATTCGCGTACCCAATACTCCAGCGCGTCCGCCATGGCGTCGTACAATCCCGACTCGCGTCCGTTTTCCCAGTCGAGCTGGGTCACGTCCCACCAATCGGTGCCCGAAGGCGGCTGCAAGTTGCCCGCTTCATCGAGCAAGAAGTACTCCAGGTGCGATTCGGTCCATTCGCTGTCGAATGCCGTGTGGTTTGCCACCCAATCGAGGATCACCTTCATGCCCAATGCATGAGCTGCCTCGGTCAATGCGCGCAAGTCCGCTTCGGTGCCGAAGTCCGGATTGATCTTGTAGTAATCCTGCACGCTGTACGGGCTTCCCATGCTGGAAGATCCGGGTTGCACCATGTAGTTGTTCTTATTTTCTCCGCCTTTGCGGTTGACTTCCCCGATGGGATGGATGGGCATGAGCCACAAAATGTCCACACCGAGGTCTTTCAGACGGGGCAAGTCTTCTGCAAATGCATTGCAGGGCCCTTCCGGGGTGTGCTGCCGCACGTTAACTTCATAAATGGTCGCATTGGCGGACCAAGCAGGGTGCGCAAGTTCGTCAGACTTCAGTCCTTGCCCCAACGCTTGAGCATCGGTGGTTGATGCCGGCGAGGAACCACCTCCGCAGCTTGTCAAGAGCAACGCGAGCACGCCAAACGTGCTGAGCAATGAGTTCGTGGTATTCATATCAAAAAAGAGTCGGTTGTATGCCTCCGCCTTTCGATGGTGACTCAGCGTCATCGTCTCCAGCGGATGTTGAAGTTTTGGGTTCAGTTGGTGGTGCGGTGGCTTCTGCCTTGGGTTTTTCCACTTCGGCTGTATCAGCAGGCTGTCCTTCAACGGGAGAATTGTTCGGCGCCTTTGTTGTTTTCACATTGGGGGCGAATTCAGCCTCCCAAGCAGCTTGGGCTTGGGCTTCCTTTTCTTCATCCAATGGCTCCAGATGCACATCCGTGACGGGCAAGCCACTGAGTTTATTCCCCAGCGCTCGGATGCCCTTGATGGCAATGAAATCAGAAGCATCGAAGATTTCATCTTCACGGTCCCGGGTTTCTTTGAAACGGCGGTTGAATCGGATGCGCACGAGTGGGTGATGAGCAGTGGAGATCACACCCAGGCGCGAGTTTTCGTGATCGCCAATGAACGAAAACGGCTTTTGGACGAGTTCTGGATGGAACCGTTTGACGTACCAGTCTTCTTTTTCGCCTTCGTAATAAACCACCGAAACAGGTCGCTTTGGATGCCACTTTTCCAAGTGAATCATCTTATCATCGAACCGCGTACTCAGATCGAAACCGGTAAAAGCATACTCACCGGAAGACAAGAAAACCACGATGCGGTCATCGGCCATGAATTCGCCCAACAAGCGCCCCCGGCCTTCGGCATTGAGCGTGCGAACGGTTTCATCGTACCAGACTTTGCGCGCACCGAGCGTCGAAACGCCCTCTTCGCTCATTTCAATTTTGCGGATGGCGTTTTTGGATACCAGGTTGCCCCCGGCGCCTCGGCCGCGAATGGCCAATTCAGCGAAGTCAACGTCGAGTTTCAACTTCTTCAGCCGCGCATTGGCCCGCAAGAACACCGTCACGATTTCCGCCTCTCCGTTGGGGTTGGCCGTGAAGTACAAAATCCGCGACTTCGGTGTGCCTTTCGTGATGTTGTATTCTCGATCGCGCGTAATCGCTGGCACGTTGAAACGCTTCATCATGCTGCGACCTGTCGCACCGTCAAGATAAATGCAGTTGTAAACCGTGCGATCATCTCCGCGTTTCCAGACGGCAACGTGAATGATGTCCTTCCCGAAGAAGGCCTTCTGACTCACCTTGCTCACCTGCATGATGCCGTCCTTCCGGATGACGATGATGTCATCGATGTCGCTGCACTCTCCGACCAATTCACCCTCTCCCCGCTTCAACCCATAGCCGACAAATCCTTCTTCCTTCTGGGCGTAAAGCTTGACATTCGCGACTGCGACGGCCGAACGCGAAATGGACTCAAACGACCGCAATTCCGTTTTGCGCTCGCGGCCTGCGCCGTATTTCTTTTTGAGCATACGGAACCACTCGATGGCATAATCCGTGAGGTGTTCCAAGTGGTGTTTGACCTGATCAATATCGCCTTCCAATCCTTCAATCAGGCGGTCGGCCTTGAAGGCGTCAAACTTCGAAATGCGCTTAATTCGGATTTCCGTCAACCGTGTCACGTCCTCATCCGTAACCGCGCGCAGCAAATGCTTGATGTGCGGCTTGAGCCCTTTGTGAATGGTCGACAAGATTTCCTCCCACGTTTCGCACTCCTCAATGTCCCGGTAGATCCGGTTCTCGATGAAGATTTTCTCCAACGACGCGAAGTGCCACTTCTCTTGCAGCTCACCCAATTCAATCTCCAACTCCAACTTGAGCAGTCCTTTCGTTCGCTCAGTCGAAATCTTGAGCAGCTCCTTGACCCCGAGGAATTGCGGCTTGTCGTTGAGGATGACGGTGGAGTTGGGTGAGATGGACACCTCGCAATCGGTAAAGGCAAACAGCGCGCCGATCATCTTATCTGGGCCCACATTGTTCGCAAGGTGAATGACAATCTCGACCTCGCTCGCGGTGTTATCCTCCACGCGCTTGATCTTGATTTTGCCCTTGTCATTGGCCTTCAAGATGCTGTCGATGAGCGAACTCGTAGTTACACCATAGGGCAACTCACGAATGACGAGTGTTTTGTTATCAACCTTTTCGATGCGGCCACGCACCCGCACCTTGCCGCCGCGCAATCCGTCGTTGTAATTCTCCACATCCGCGGTTCCGCCGGTCTGGAAATCCGGATACAAGGAGAAGCCTTTGCCTTGCAGCGTAGCAACGCTCGCGTCGATGAGCTCGACAAAATTGTGAGGAAGCGTCTTACACGCCAAGCCCACAGCAATCCCCTCCACCCCAGATGCGAGCAAAAGCGGGAACTTAACGGGCAACGTCTCCGGCTCCTTGTTCCGGCCATCGTAGCTCTGCAGCCACGTCGTCGTTTTCGGGTTGAAGAGGATTTCTTTGCCGAGCTTGCTGAGCCGAACCTCAATGTATCGTGGAGCTGCCGCGCGGTCCCCCGTGAAGATGTTGCCCCAGTTTCCCTGGCAGTCCAGCAGCAGGTCTTTCTGTCCGATTTGCACCATGGCATCGCCAATAGAAGCATCCCCGTGCGGGTGGTACTTCATGGTGTTGCCGATGACGTTGGCCACCTTGTGGAACCGCCCATCGTCCATTTCGTCGAGGCTGTGCAGGATACGGCGCTGCACGGGTTTTAGGCCGTCGTCTTGGTGCGGTACAGCCCGTTCGAGGATTACGTAGGAAGCGTAATCCAGGAAGTAGTTGTTGTACATCCCGGCAACCTGAATCACGCGTTCAAGCTCCTCTCCAGTGCCTTCGGCTTCCGGGGTGGTGCCCTCCTCGTTCTCAGGATCTACCGGTGGCAATTCTTCCTCGCTCATTCTTCAACCAAATCTTTTTCAACCCGCAGGTTTTCGATGATAAAACTTTGACGATCGGGCGTGTTCTTGCCCATGAAGAAGGTCATCATTTCGGTAATGCGGCTCTCCTTGCCAATGACCACTGGATCGAGGCGAATATCATCACCAATGAAATACCTGAATTCGTCCGGACTGATCTCACCCAACCCCTTGAAGCGGGTAATCTCTGCCTTGGCGCCCAGGGCCTGCAGTGCCTCTTGCTTCTCGGTTTCGCTGTAGCAGTAACGCGTCTCCTTCTTGTTTCGCACCCGGAACAGCGGCGTCTGCAACACATACAGGTGGCCGCGCTTGACCAAATCGGGGAAAAACTGCAAGAAGAAGGTGATCAACAGCAATCGAATGTGCATGCCGTCGACATCGGCATCCGTGGCGATGACCACATTGTTGTAGCGGAGGTTCTCCAGGCCGTCCTCGATGTTCAGGGCTGCTTGCAGCAAATTGAATTCCTCGTTCTCGTAGACCACCTTCTTGGTCAGCCCAAATGAGTTGAGGGGCTTCCCTTTCAAACTGAACACCGCCTGCGTCAACACGTCGCGCGCCTTGGTGATCGAACCCGAAGCCGAATCGCCCTCGGTGATGAACAGCGTAGTCTCTTCGTTGCGGTCCTTTTTGTCTCCCAAGTGGATGCGGCAGTCGCGAAGCTTTTTGTTGTGTACGCTTGACTTCTTGGCCCGCTCACGCGCCAACTTCTTGATGCCCGCCAAGTCTTTACGCTCGCGCTCGCTTTGTAGGATGCGGGCTTGGAGCAATTGAGCAGACTCGGGATTCCGGTGCAAGAAGTTGTCCAATTCCCGCTTCAGAAAGTCGTACACGAAGCTCTTGAGGGTGGGTTGTCCCGGTCCCATTTCAGCCGATCCGAGTTTGGTTTTGGTCTGGGACTCAAAAACCGGCTCCTCCACTTTGACCGAAATCGCCGCCGAGATGCCACCGCGGATATCCGCTGCATCGTAGTCTTTCCCGAAGAAATCCCGGACAACGCGAACGTAGGCTTCCCGGAACGCGGATTGGTGGGTGCCCCCTTGGGGCGTGTACTGCCCGGTAACAAACCTCTGGTAATCCTCCCCGTAAGCATCCGTGTGCGTGATGGCCACTTCAATGTCTTCATTGACCAAGTGAACAATGGGATAACGAGGATCTTTGTCCAGGTCGTTGGTCAGCAGGTCTTTCAGGCCATTTTCCGACTTGAACTTCTCGCCGTTCAAGTACAACGCGAGCGTGGTGTTCAGGTAGGCGTAATTCCACAGCAACCGCTCCACGTGTTCCATGCGGTAGCTGTAGGCTTTAAATACGTCCCGATCGGGACGGAAGGCAATCATGGTTCCGTTGCGCTCTTCGGTTTTGCCTCGTTTCTCGTCATTGACGAGGTCACCCCGTTCGAATTCTGCACGCTTGATTTCACCCTCTCGGTAACTCTCCACGGTGAAATGCGTCGACAAGGCGTTGACGGCTTTGGCCCCCACCCCGTTCAAGCCCACTGACTTTTTGAATGCACGGGAGTCGTACTTACCCCCTGTGTTGATTTTGGACACCACGTCCACCACTTTACCCAATGGAATGCCTCGGCCAAAATCGCGGACCTTGACTTCACCATCGCGGATGGTGATGCGAACGCTTTTTCCATGCCCCATCGCGTGCTCATCGATGCAGTTGTCAATGATCTCCTTGAGCAGCACATAAATGCCATCGTCTGCTGCCTGTCCATCCCCCAACTTTCCGATGTACATCCCCGGACGCATCCGGATGTGTTCCTTCCAGTCGAGTGAACGAATGTTATCCTCTGTGTACGATACCTGCTCTTTTCCCGCCATGGCCAACGAAATTAGTATTGGGCGCAATTGTAGGCATAGAAAAAGCCCCTTGATTTTTCCACAAAAGTGAAGGGCAGTGAACCCAGAATGTTCAAACGCAAATTGGATTTCCCGGGCACCGGAAAGGCGGTCGCATGGAATTAACCGCAACAGACGAAAATTGCTCGCTATTTTTGAAGAAAAAAAGCATGAGCATCGTCAGCCTAGAACCTCAGCCCCTGTGGCACTTTTTCAATGAACTGAACAGCATTCCGAGGCCCTCGAAAAAGGAAGAAAAAGTCCGCGAATGGGTCATCGGACTGGGACAGAAATGGGGCTTCGAAACACTGACCGACGATGTGGGCAACGTGCTCATCCGTAAGCCCGCAACGGCCGGCATGGAGAACAAGCGTCACATCGTGTTGCAAAGCCATTTGGACATGGTATGCCAGAAGAATGCTGACACCGAATTCGACTTCGATACCCAAGGCATCAACATGTACGTCGATGGCGATTGGGTGCGCGCAAAGGGCACTACGTTGGGAGCCGACAATGGCATTGGAGTGGCTACGATCTTAGCCGTTCTAGACTCCACGGACATCCCTCACCCGGCCATCGACGCCCTCTTCACCATCGATGAGGAAACGGGTATGACCGGCGCATTGGGCTTGAAAGGCGGTTTCTTGCAAGGCGACATCTTGCTCAACCTGGATACGGAGGACGACGATGAATTATCCATTGGCTGTGCCGGTGGAGTTGATGTCACCTCGACCGGAACCTACGAGGCCGAAGCCATTCAGGACGGCGTCAAGCAATTGCGCATCCGATTGACGGGCGGTTCCGGTGGGCATTCCGGCATGGACATCCACAAAGGCATTGCCAACGTCAACAAACTCATGAACCGCTTGTTGATCGAAAGCTTGGGTGAAGTTGACTTCCGCATTGCTTCGGTCAACGGGGGCGGATTGCGCAATGCAATTCCTAGAGAATCACAAGCGGTTATCGTTTTGGACCCTGCAGACGAGACGGCATTCAAAAGCACGTTGGTGGAGGCATTTCAGTCCGTCAAAGTGGAGTATGCGACCACCGATCCCGAATTGAGTTTGTCGTGTGAAACTGAGGACACCACGGTGACCCATGCGATGCCGGAAGAGGACCAACTTGCCATCCTCATGGCGATCCAAACGGTACCTGTGGGCATCCACCGCATGAGCCCCGACATCGAACACCTTGTTCAAACTTCCAACAATTTGGCCCGTGTCGAAATCGGCGAAGGCGCCATCAGCTTGCAGTGCCTCTGCCGGAGTTCTGTGGATTCCGAGAAAGACGACCACGCCAACAGCATTGCCTGCGCTTTTGGCCTGGCGGGATTGCAAACTGAATTCAGCGGGCAATACCCCGGTTGGACACCCAATCCCTCAAGCGCAATTGTGGCGACGATGAAAGCACTCTACGAGGAAAAATACAAGGAGTCTCCTCGCGTACTTGCCTGCCACGCAGGCTTGGAATGCGGCATCCTCGGAACGAACTATCCGGAAATGGACATGGTGAGTTTCGGACCGAACATTCGCGGTGCACACAGCCCAGATGAATGTGTCCAAATCAGCTCCGTCCAAAAGTACTGGGGCTTCTTCTTGGACGCCTTACAACGCATACCGAATAAAGCATGAGCGCAACAACTTCTCGTCCCCTCATCCTCATCACCAATGACGATGGCATCCAGGCCAAAGGCATTCAAGCCTTGGCAGGAGCCATGGTCGAACACGGGGATGTCGTGGTGGTTGCCCCCGACCGTGCCCAAAGCGGCATGGGCCATGCTGTGACCATCAATGGGATTCTCAAGATGGAGCAAGTCACCTTCGGAGTTGAAGGGGTGCAAGCGGCTTGGCAGACCACGGGAACACCCGTGGATTGCGTCAAACTGGCGATTTATGAAATCCTTGGCAAGAAGCCCGACTTGCTGCTGAGCGGCATCAACCACGGCAGCAATGCCAGCATCAATGTCATCTACAGCGGTACTATGTCCGCAGCGGTAGAGGGTGCTGTGGAAGGGATCCCTTCCATCGGGTTTAGCCTGCTCAACCACGCTCCCACAGCTGATTTTTCGGCGTGCGTACCCTTCGTTGAAAAGCTTGCCACAGCGGTCCTCGAGCGGTCATTGCCTGAAGGCACCTGCTTGAATGTCAATTTTCCCGACTTGCCCTTGGATGAGTTGAAAGGACTTAAAGTTTGCCGTCAATCTGCAGGCCACTGGGAAGACGCGTTTGACAAGCGCACCTCACCGGGTGGTACGCCGTATTTCTGGATGACGGGGAAATTCTCCAATCCAGACCAAGGCCAAGACACCGATGAATGGGCGTTGCGGAACGGCTACGTGAGCGTCGTGCCCACCCAATACGATTTGACGGCACATCACGCGATTTCAACCCTCAATCAATGGGACCTGTGAGCGCCAATCGTTTTGATCATACCGGATTCGGATTCGTGGCCGGCCTGCTCGGTACAGGCATTGGATTTGCAGCCATGACGGTCTGGTGGAGTTGGGCGAACGGGACGTCATTCGATTATTTCATCCAGGACGTCTTCATGGGCAGCGCTCTTTATAAGGACAGCATCCTCACCATCAGCGTGCTCTTCAACGTGGGCGTTTTCTGGATGGCGCTTCGGGCTGACTGGGACCGTTTTGCCCGCGGCGTGTTGGGGGTCATTTTCATCACAGTGCCATTGATCATTTGGCTCCAAGCTCAAGCGTTTTAACCCCATCATTCGGATGGCAAAACCCGGAGATTCTTCACCAACTGTGCAGCGCGTGTTCATCATCGCTGGCGAGGCTTCAGGCGATGCATACGGCGGGGAGCTGGTCCGCGCGTTGCTCAATACCAATCCTAACTTGAAGATTCAATGCTGGGGCGGAGAAGCGATGGAATCTGCCGGAGCAACGTGCCTTCGCCATTACCGGACGTTGGCATTCATGGGGCTCTGGGAAGTAGTGAAAAACGCCAGGACCATCCGGAAGCGGTTTGCAGAATGCTGGGCCCATATCGAAGCTTTTCAACCGGACGTGCTCGTCGGGATCGATTACCCCGGTTTCAATCTGCGCATCGCACGGAAAGCCAAGCGTTCAGGAATCATCACGCACCACTACATCTCCCCTTCCGTTTGGGCGTGGAAGAAGAACCGCGTCCGCACCATCGAACGGGACATCGATCGTTTGCACGTCATCCTGCCATTTGAAAAAGCATGGTACGCCCGCGAGGGTGTCGATGTGCATTGGGTCGGCCACCCCTTGTTGGAATTGCTCGAGCACGAATCAAACCCTTCACCTTCATCCGGCCATGCAAAACCTCGGTTGCTGCTACTCCCCGGCTCCCGGGCGCAGGAACTCGAACGCATGTTACCGGTGCTTATCGAAACGGCAAAAGGCCTCCCGGAATTTGAAGCAGTGGTCGCAGGCGCCCCGGGAAGAAGCGAGGCCGACTACCGAATAGCCGCAAACGCTGGCATTCCGGTTGAATTCGGACACACGCGCTCCTTGATGCGCTCTTGCGATGTCGGGTTGGTTACCTCGGGCACCGCCACACTCGAAGCAGCCTTGCTCGGGCTACCCCATATTGTTTGCTACAAAACCAGCCCGATCACATTCGCCATTGCACGACTCTTGGTGAAATCGCCCTGGATTGGTCTGCCGAACATCCTCCTACACCATGCTGCGGTTCCGGAGAAGATTCAATCCCAGTGTACGCCTGCAAGCCTGCGGGAATCCGTCTTGGCTTTGCACGATGGGACAGGCATTGGGGCAGCAGCTCAAGACCAACTGGAACAGTTTCAAATCCTCGCTCAAGCGTTGCAAACGGAATTGCCGGCTTCGAAGCAGGTTGCCGCGTCCATTTTAGCTGGGAGATGACGAAGAGGGGCCTTCTGCTACTCGTTAGCTTGCTTCAAGGAACAGCGGCCTTCAGCCAGCCCGAATCCATCATTACCGTTGGCCTCCAGGATTTCGCTGATGCCATAGAGGTGCGTTGCCAAGCCGTGAACGGTGATTTCGAATGGCTTGTCGTTGCCAGCGGCCAATTGGAATCCGCCGCTACATTGGACGGCACTCACTCCATTGCCAAAACGGAAGGTGGATACACGCTTACAACAGGATCCGGCACCTTCAAATCCACGTATTTCATCCTGAGACCCGACAACAATATAGGCCGAGTTCGGCTCATTTCAGCGGCAACCGGTTACCGTCAATACACAGGAGCGGTGCATTTTTACTGGGACGCCAATCAATGGCACGTCGCACTGGAAACGGAATTGGAGGAATACGTTGCAGGGGTGCTCGTCAGTGAAGTGGGGAAAGGGCATGCACCGGAACTTTACACCGCGCACGCGGCCGTGAGCAGAACCTATGCATTGAACACCTACGGACGGCACCGCCTTGCCGGATACGACGTATGCGACCAAGTGCATTGTCAAGCGTTTGATGGGATGTCTACCGTCAACGACACCATCCGCCAGGGGTGCCGCGCGTCAAGGCATTTGGTCATCTGCGATCGATTGGGGCGGCCCATTCCGGCTGCATTCCATTCCAATTGTGGCGGTACGACACGCAGTTCGCGAGCCGTTTGGCAAAAGGCCTCCCCTCACCTTGTTCCCGTCCACGATGAAGCATGTGCCCACGGAGCGCACGCCCAATGGGAAAAGGCAATCAGTGCCAACGATTGGGGGGACTGGCAAATGCGGCGGGCAAATGAACCCGTAAACCATGCAGAATCACGCGAAAAATTTGGATTGCCAAGCGATCGATTTGACGTGCGCGTTGACGGGGAAGCTGTGACGTTATCCGGGCGCGGATTCGGCCACGGCGTCGGCATGTGCCAGGAGGGCGCCATCTCTCGTGCTCAAAACGGCGCCTCGGCTTGGGCCATTTTAAGCACCTACTACCAAGAAATTCGGCTGCGTCCCTTGCAGGAGATTACAATCCCTGAAGCGAGCGGCGTTTGGGGTAAGTGACCACGTACCCGAAGGAGAGGGTTTTGCGTTCGTTCGGACCCAATTGGAGGTCCCAGACCACTTGACCTGAAACCGGATCCAACTCTCCCCCGCTCAGCCCAAACACCTCGACTTGGATATCACTGCCCACGGCCACTGGGATGGCATCTTGAATGGCCACGGATACTGTCCGGTTGTGTTGATTCTCTACCGTGATTTCGAACGACTGGGTGGTCTTGCGTGACCCTCCAAATACCGTGCTTGTGCATCGGTCCATGACCCGTTCTCGGTTGGCGCGAACTCGAGTGTCCTGCCCCAATGGAATGTGCAGGGTGTCACCGGGTGCCGGCAGTTGCATGGAATACGCCCCGCGGTACATGCCCCCCGCGATGACTTGCACACGTCCGGGAACAAGTCTTGAAGCAGACCACTCACCGGAGTTAACCAATTGGTAGGCTTCGTCCGAGTATTCGGGAAGCAACAAGTAACTCAGCTCACCGGCGAGGTCAAAGGTTTCAATGAAAATGCGTTCCGCTGTGCCGTCCCCTCGGATGGCAACAGGAGCCGATGGGGCAAATTCATAGCGTTCGATTGCATTGGCGGCAGCCGCGCGATCAGCGCGCAGGTCATCAAAACCATCGTAATCGTCAAACGACGCCTGCGCTTCCCAAGCGTACGAATTGGCTGAATTGCTGTACCCCAAACTCAATTCCTTTTTGTCAACTGTGGGCGGGGCAATGGACTGCAGCGGGTTGCCAACGACAAAAACCAGCGGCACTTCCTCCCAGTCGCGACCTGTGGATTGAAACGCCGACGCATAACGCTTCATCTGAATATCGCCTTCCTCGGACACCTCAGCATCATATACACGCGCCCATCCCGCATCGGTTACCACGTAACTGACGCGAACATCGCTTTGTGTTTTGGGAGGACCCGCAAACCGCAAGGTCCACTGCCCTTCATATGCGTTGACCGAGTCTTCCCATTCTTGATGTTCAGCCTCAAGCATGGCAATATCTACAGTCAATTGTTCCATTTCCATACGGAGTTCCAACATCAAGTAGCTCAACTCTTTTACGCGCTCACGCCAAAAGTTCGCATGGTCCCGGAGGTCGTCAACCAACAGAAGTTCTTCGCCATTTACACTGCGGTTGGAACGGATCATGGCGAGCTCTTCTTCGTAGGCAAACAGCAAGGCCTCGCGCAAGGCATAGGTCTGGCGACTGGATTGAATTTCACGGTCAATGTCCGCCTGATTTTGGCGGGCAACCTTGAGCTTCTCTGCAGGGGTAGCCGACGTGAACTGATGGGATGCCAACGACCAGCCGGAGTCCAATGAGACTTGCAGCATCTCGGCAACAACAGATGAAGACAGTCCTGTCAAGGTAAGCGTTGCTTCCCCTTGCCCGTCCAAGGCTACCGTTCCAGCCCGTTCGATTTTGGCCCCGCGCTCGTAGACCGTCACAGCCTCAATGGGCCACTGAACGGACTGACCAAAGGCACGTGGAGCAGCCAACAAGGCCGATGCCATTAAGGCGAAAATCAATGCATTCTGCTTCATGCTCGTGTAGATTCTACTGACAAATTACGGTATCCTGCCAAACTCCATAGCCAGCCCACAGGCCGATGCCGCCTTCGACATTGGTGACCATGTTGGCGGGTGGAGCGAATGGACTTCCTTGGCTTAGGATTAAGTTTTCATAGCTGCGAATTGCCTGAAAAACCTCATCATCGATCGAACACATCCGCACCACCACGGTGTCCCCCACCTTGAAATAGCCCGCCTCTGGGCTACTTCCGAAATCGTCGTCCCATGCCGTGCTGCCTGCTGCTGCGCCTCGAAACGCGGAAAACTCAAAAGACAGTCCATTGAAAAAGGCATCATCAGTGACGCTTCCGAGCGGCGCCACAAAATCCGCGTCCTTCACTTGCCCAGCCAACGGATCCCAATCCGGCCGAACATTGATGCGCTTAGCAAACCACCGGTACGCATTTCCAACGGTGTCAGGATCAGTGAATTGCGCGTACATCACGCCCAAAGAATCAATGGTGCCGGGCGATTGAAACCACGCAGAATCGACTTGAACCGCAGGAATGATGCTGGTCGACGCTTGCATACTGACCTCATTGACAGTCACATCCAATGCATAGGTCAACCCGGCCGTCCCCTGCCAAGCAGGATCAAAAGATGTGTACACGCACAAATCCAACGCTGCCAGCACGGTGTCGGGAAATCCCAAGATTTCTTCCGCAGCCTCCAACAACTCCGGCGGCAAATTCGAAGTGCAGAGTTCATCCAACTCCACGGTCGTCGTTCCATCACTCAAGTGAACCACTGCATCGGGCAGGAAAGCTTGTCCGATGGAATTGGCGTCGACAGGATCAAAATATCCTTGAGCTTCCCCCACAAAGACCAAAGGCGCTTCTCCTTCGACGATGCTTCCTTCCAGCACATACACTTGTTCCACCTCCGGGAGTTCCACCTCGATTTCCTGCTGACAACCGGTCAAAAAGCTGAGTAAGGCAAGCATCGCGACCGCGGGAAAGGCTGGGTATCTCATGCCGCAAAGGTACGGTGAGCGGTCGCCGACCTTCGTGGATAACCTGAAGATAAATCGCCAAATCATTCGAAATCCTCAGCGCAATTCCGGAGCGGTTGCCGTTAGTTTTGTGATTCTCTTTACCAGCATGCTGAATCGTCGCCACCTCCGGATCAAAATCTTGCACGTGCTCTACGCCTTTTACCAGGACGAGGAACGCGATGTGGTCAAGACCAAAAAAGCCTTGGACCACTCGATCGAGAAAATGCAGGAATTGTACTTGCTGCTCCTGCTCATGATCGGCAGCATGCAATCATTTGCCATTGATCGCATTGAAGCAGGGCGCAAAAAGCAACTGCCTTCACCGGAGGACTTGCATCCGAACACCAAGTTTGTGACCAACCGTCCGCTGCGGGTGCTGGCCAACAGCAAAAACCTCAGCGAGGCGGCAGCAGATGGCAACATCGGCTGGGGCAATCACCAAGAAATGCTGCGTAAGATTTTCCGAGGGCTGCTCGACCACGAGGAATACACGACGTACATGGCCAGCGAAGAGCGGGGGTTTCGCCACGACCGGGAATGCCTCATTCGCATGTTCCGCAAGCACATGATCAACGAAGAGTTGTTCCAGGACAACCTCGAAGAATTGAGCATCTATTGGAACGACGACTTGGACCTCGCCGCTTCCATGGCCATCAAGACCATCAAAACCATTGGTGAGGCGGATGAAGACGTCGAACTCCTGCCCCTATGGCGCGACGACGACGATGACCGGCAGTTCTTTGAAGGACTCTTCAAGGAAACCCTCGCGCAAGCCACAGAAAACGAATCCTATGTGACGGAGGCTGCCGCCAATTGGGACTTGGAGCGCATCGCGCTGATGGATCGAATTTTGATGAAAATGGCCCTAGCCGAAGCGCGGACCTTCTCCTCCATTCCATTGAAAGTTACCCTGAACGAGTACATCGAATTGTCGAAG
This sequence comes from uncultured Flavobacteriales bacterium, assembly GCA_938003665.1. Lineage (GTDB taxonomy): Bacteria > Bacteroidota > Bacteroidia > Flavobacteriales_D > Sanyastnellaceae > UA16. The sequence goes on along the minus strand of CALKYI010000346.1, from coordinate 1,103 downwards.
TACTACAGCACGCCGAAAAGCCACGGCTTCATCAACGGCATCCTCGACGAACTCTTTGGCAAGCTGAAGAAAGACGGGGTGATCAAAAAAACAGGAAGGGGCCTCATCGAATGAAACGCTGGCAACCCTCGTTGACTTTGTTCGTCTTCGCAGCCCTCGTGTTTGGCACGAACGGGTGCGACTGGGGCGAATCAGGCAGCGTAAGTACCGACCTCATCCACATCCCGGCAACTGCAAGTACAGCTACTCAGACCCAGGAAGACGTGCCAGCCATCGCATTTGCGGACACCTTGGTGGAACTGGGCATTGTCAGCGAAGGCACCCAAGCCGACGTAGTGTTTTCCTTTCAAAACACCGGTAACGCCGCCTTAATCCTTTCCGATGTCAGCACATCCTGTGGGTGTACGTTGGCGGAACAATGGCCACGAGAACCCATCCATCCGGGCGGTAACGGCGAGGTAGCCGTTCGCTTTGACAGCCGCGGGCGTGTCGGTGCAAACCGAAAAGAGGTCTTCGTTGTCACCAATGCCGTGCCTTCAACCACAACCTTGGTCTTGACCGCCGAGGTCATCGGCCCCACAACCAAAGAATAAAATAACCCTGTTTACCATGCTCAACTTATTCGCACGATTGACCCTCCAAAGTCCGGCTCCAGGTGAGGGCGGACTGAGTTTTTTCCTCCTCATCGGCGGGATGTTCTTGATCATGTACCTCTTCATGATTCGACCCCAGGTCAAAAAACAAAAAGAGGCCAAGACCTTCCGCGAAGGCCTAAAGAAAGGCGATAAGGTGGTGTCCATCGGAGGCATCCATGGCAAAGTGGTGGATATGAATGAGCGGACCGTGCTCATCCAAGTCGACGGCGCCAAAATTCGCATTGAAAAGACCGCACTGAATCCGGCAGGCGAAGCTTCAGAGGAAGACATCAAAGCCAACGCGTGATGCCTCAGCAGCCTGCCATGCCTTCGTTGGGACTGTCCTTGGTTCCCGTCGTCGCACTGATTTTATTGCTTGCGGCGGACGTTATCGCCTTCGGTGAAGACAGTTCATACGGAGCCAACCAGATTGCCATGCTCCTGGCAGCGTTCATCGCTGGCGGCATC
>CALKYI010000345.1 GCA_938003665.1 uncultured Flavobacteriales bacterium | reverse complement strand
GCGAATGCGGCGTACTGGAAAAACAGCACGTGCAATCCCAATGGAATGATGACCCGGGCATATGTCAGCACCTGGTTGTTCATGGCGATTGCGGGCCGTTGGTGTTCGTCAGGCCTTCGATTTCAGATTGCCCTTGAGGGGAGGCAATTTGTACGTACCGGATGGATCGGAAGTCGGCTGCGAGGTCAACAGGGACGTTCAGAAACTGCCCATCGAATTCGGGGGTTTCATCGGCGACGGTGCCGATCAGCAGCCCCGATGGAAAGTACCCTTGAAAGCCCGAGGACAGAATGGAGTCGCCTGCATCAAACGTCGCGCTACGTGGCACGTCGTACACCATGGCGCGGGTCACATCGCCCCCTTCCCACGCCAATCGCGCCACCGGACCCGTGCTGCCGATTCGCACGCTCCATTCGACGGAGGCGTTGATCAACGGCAAAGCCAAGGCGTAGTTCGCTGAGGCTTCGACGACGCGCCCAACGACTCGGTTGTTCTGCAACAGGCCTTGCCCGGGTTGGACTCCTTGTGCCGTGCCTTTGTTGAGGACCAATTGATTTGACGCGCTGCTCCACGTGGACCGGATGACTTCAGCACCCTTGTAATTGCTTTGAATTCCGTCTCCTCGTGCGCTGTGAAGCTCGGCGCGCAGGGTGGCATTTTCGGCTAGCAACTCGCGGTTGAGGTCATCCAATTCCGTCAGACGATCCCATTGGCTGATGCGCTGGTCCCATTCTCCTTGCCATTCGAGGGAGCGCTGGACCCATTTGCCGCGGGGATACCCATGGCTCCCAACAAACCACGTCAGTGCAATGCCTTGGAAGATCACGAAGACCAAGGCGATGTGGTATTGGACGAGGAGGTTCCAGAGGTTTCGCATCCGCTACCTGCTGGAATTAGTTGCGCATCAGGAAGGTGAAGCGGTCGATGTTTTTGAGGGCAATCGCGGTGCCTTTGGCTACTGCGTGCAAGGGGTCATCGGCGACGTGAACGGGCAGCTTCGTCTTGGCGGAAATGCGTTTGTCCAAGCCTCGGAGCAATGCACCCCCTCCTGCAAGGTAGATCCCGGTTTTGTAGATATCGGCAGACAGTTCAGGCGGCGTTTGTTCCAACGCGCTGTGGATCGCTTCTTCGATTTTTGAAATGCTTTTGTCCAAGGCCTGTGCAATTTCCACGTAGGAGACTAGGATTTCCTTGGGGATGCCGGTCATTAAGTCGCGACCCCGCACTGGGTAATCCTCTGGGGGGTTGTCGAGGTCTGCCGTGGCGGCACCGACTTCGATTTTGATTTGCTCGGCCGTACGCTCTCCGATGAGGATGTTGTGCTGCCTGCGCATGTATTCCTCGATGTCGGAGGTGAACTCGTCCCCGGCAACGCGGATGTTCTTGTCGGTGACAATGCCACCCAATGCGATGACGGCGATTTCAGATGTACCCCCTCCGATGTCGATGATCATGTTGCCCATGGGCTCCTCGACGTCAATGCCGATGCCAATGGCGGCAGCCATGGGCTCGTGGATGAGGTAGACGTCCTTGCCACCGGCGTGCTCCGCGCTGTCCCCAACGGCGCGCTTCTCCACTTCGGTAATGCCGGAGGGGATGCAAATAACCATGCGGAGGGAAGGGTTGAACCACGACTTCCGATTGTTGATCATTTTGATCATGCCCTTGATCATCTCCTCGGCCGCTTGAAAATCGGCAATCACGCCGTCCTTCAAGGGGCGGATGGTCTCGATGTTTTTGTGGGTCTTGCCGTGCATCTGCTGCGCCAAGCGCCCAATCGCCACGACACGGTTTGTTCCCCGGTCCTTGGCTACAATGCTGGGTTCATCCACCACCACCTTGTCCTCGAAGTAAATGATGGTGTTGGCGGTACCGAGATCAATGGCGATCTCTTGCATGAAAAAATTGAACAAACCCATGGGCTTCAAGTGTGTGGAGAACGGGACGAAGTGAACACTCAAATATAGCAAAGCGCCCCCCGCAAAACCCATTGAATTTTTCACAAATTCTCCGGCTTTCGGAGGCCTTCAGCAGGCATGAGAAAAGCACAAAATCAGTGACGGAAGTGGCGCACTCCGGTCATGTACATGGCGAGGCCGTGCGCGTCGCAGTAATCGATGCTCAACTGGTCCTTCACCGAGCCACCTGGCTGAATCACCGCCATGATTCCAGCGTCATCGGCCAGCTCCACACAATCGGGGAATGGGAAGAACGCATCGGAAGCCATGACGGCACCGTTCAGGTCGAACCCGAAGCTTTTTGCCTTCACCACCGCCTGCTTCAATGCATCTACGCGGCTGGTCTGTCCCGTACCGCTGCCAAAGAGCTGCTTGTTCTTGGCGAAAACAATGGTGTTGGAACGCGTGTGCTTCGCGATTTTCATGGCGAAAATCAGGTCCTCTTGCTGGGCCGCTTTAGCGGCTGTTTTGGTGACCAGGTTCAAATCTTCCACGCCTTCCATCTTCGCATCTGGGGCTTGCACGAGGTAGCCATTCAGCGCGCTTCGGACGGTTACGTTCGGGGTACTGCAGGGCTTCTGCACGAGCAAGATGCGGTTTTTCTTTTGCTTGAGGACTTCGAGCGCGTCGGCATCATAAGCGGGTGCGATGGCCACTTCGAAGAACAGTTCGTGCATCGCTTCGGCCGTGGCCTTGTCGATCGGGCTGTTGCAAATGAGCACGCCGCCAAAAGCCGAAACCGGGTCGCCGGCCAGGGCATCGGTCCAGGCTTGCAACACGGTTGCCCGGGTGGCGAGGCCGCAGGCGTTGTTGTGCTTGAGCACAGCAAAAGTGGGGTCATCGGATTGGAACTCGCGCATCAATTGCACGGCTGCGTCCACATCGAGGAGGTTGTTGTAGGACAACGCCTTGCCATTCAATTGGTCGAACAGCGCATCTAGATCGCCAAAGAACCGGCCAGGCTGGTGGGGGTTTTCACCGTAGCGCAGAGACTTGGAAGTCATTTCCGACACGTTCAATTGCTCCACACTGGCACCGCCTTGCATCCATTCGTGGATGCGGGTGTCGTAATGCGAGCTGATGCGGAAGGCGCGGGTGGCAAGGGCTTGACGTTCTTCCCGTGTGGTAACTCCTTCGCCGTTCTCAAGCAAATCGAGCAACGTCCCGTAATCGTCTTGGCTGGGCACGATAACCACGTCTTCGAAGTTTTTGGCCGCCGCACGGATCAGGGAAATCCCACCGATGTCAATCTTCTCGATGATTTGCTGGTGCGTTCCGCCCTGCGCGACGGTGGCCTCGAACGGGTAGAGGTCGACGATCACAAGGTCGATGTTCGGAAGCTGGTATTCCTCCATATGCGCAACATCTTCCGCCAGGTCTCTTCGGCTCAAGATGCCTCCGAAAACCTTGGGGTGAAGCGTTTTGACGCGGCCGCCGAGGATGGAAGGGTAGTCGGTGATGGATTCGACGGCTACGACTTCCGCACCCATGGCTTCCAGGGCTTTTTGGGTCCCACCCGTTGAGTAGAGGGTGACACCAAGGCGCTGCAATTGAGCGACGATGGGCTCGAGGCCTTCTTTGTGAAAAACGGAAATGAGGGCGGATTGAATGCGGCGTGGGGCGTTCATTTCAAGGGATTTGGGAAGTGCGAATCAAAGGCGCAAAACTACAATTAAACCCGGACAAATATGCGGACTTGGGAGGTAGGAATTAGCTTTGTTGCATGCTCTGGCTTCGCCTGCTTTTCGAAAGCTTCGCCTTCGCTTGGTCTGCCATCGTGACCAACCGACTCCGGACGTTCCTGTCCCTCCTTGGGGTCATGGTAGGCATCTTCATGATTACTGCGGTATTTGCCGTGGTGGACTCATTGGAAGACGGGCTGAAAAGCACGTTCAATATGTTGGACGACGAAGTGCTTTTTGTCCAAAAATGGCCGTGGGCATTTGACGAGGAATACCCGTGGTGGAAGTACGTGCAACGACGGGAAGTCAGCCTGAATGAAGCGGCCCTGCTCGAAGAGCGATTGACCCAAGCCAAAGAAGTGGTTTTCCAGGCCAAGACCATGCTCGCGGTCGAGTCGAGCAACAGCCGCTTGGACGGGGTGGGCGTTGTTGCCGTTTCACAGGGATACGACGACGTGATTGCGCTGGACATTGCCGCGGGACGATATTTCTCGCCCATGGAGGTGGAGTCGGGCCGAGCCGTCGCCATCATCGGCCACGACGTGGCTGTGGAATTGACGGGCGATGCCGATGCGGTGGGTGAGGTTATTGAAACCAAGGGGCAACGGTTGGAGGTGGTCGGCGTCTTCGCCAAGCAAGGTGCATCGGCCATCAACGATGGGTTTGACCGGGCCGCCTTAGTACCGGCCAAGTTCGGCCACCGCATCATGGACTATGGTCTTGGGACGAGCATCATGGTCAAACCGATTGAAGGCGTGACCACAGAAGCCCTCTCCGATGAAATTGTGCAGCAGTTTCGTTCGGTGCGCCGGTTGCGGCCGCGCGAGGAAGACGATTTCTCGATCAACCAAATCGACATGTTGACCTCCATTCTGGACAGCATTTTTCAGCAGGTGGAATATGGGGGTTGGTTCATTGGCATCTTTGCCATCCTCGTCGGGTGCTTCAGCATCGCCAACATCATGTTTGTGAGCGTCCGTGAACGCACGCGCATCATCGGCGTTCAAAAGGCCATCGGCGCCAAGTCCAATTTCATCATGCTGCAATTTCTGTTCGAGGCTGTCGCCCTGTGCGTCATCGGGGCGTTGTTCGCACTCATCGCCATTGAGGCCATTGTGGTGGCCGTGAATGCCGTGGATGTGGGATTCCTGCTGCAAGTGCGTCCCTCCCGTATTATAATAGCTTTGAGTGTAGCGGTGGCTTCGGGGTTGATCGCTGGGCTGGCACCGGCGCGTCGTGCGGCGGAAATGGAACCCGTGGAAGCCATGCGCACCACCGGATGATGATCCCTGCGTAAATTTCGGCCATGCGAACAGTTTTGGTGACAGGGGCGAACGGCCAGTTGGGCTCGCGGTTGATGGAAAATCCCGGCCAAAATTCCCTTCGCATTGTCGGCTTCGACCGGGATGAGCTGGACATCACCTCTTCTGAATCCATCGCCGAAGCCCTCAAGAAATACGAGCCGGATGTCGTCATCAACGCCGCGGCGTATACGGCCGTTGACCGAGCGGAGGAGGAACCCGAACAGGCCCATGCCATCAATGCTGAGGGGCCGCGACTGTTGGCTGAGGCCTGTGGTGCGCATGGAGTTGACCTCATTCACATCAGCACCGATTACGTCTTTGATGGCTCGCAGAATCGGCCGTATGTGCCGTCTGATGCGCCCAATCCCATGGGGGTCTATGCAGATTCCAAACGCGCCGGTGAGTTGGCGGTAGAAGCCATGACGGGCGCCCGCTGGTGGGTGGTTCGGGTGGCCTGGTTGTGCGATACCCGCGGCCAGAATTTTATGCAAACGATGTTGCGCTTGGGACAATCGGGTAAGGCTTTGCGGGTCGTGAACGATCAACACGGCGCTCCCACGTTTGCCCGCCCGTTTGCCGAAGCGTTGCTGAAACTCGCCGCCCAACCTCAACAGGTCCCCTCAGGCGTTTGGCATTACGGCCCCCAAGGCCCGACCACATGGTACGGGTTCGCGCAGGCCATTTTTGAAGAATATGGCATGGACGTCGAACTGGCGCCGTGCACGACCGCAGACTACCCAACACCCGCAAAACGCCCGGCCTATTCCTACCTGGATGGAAAGCCATTTGCAGATGCATTGCACCTGCCCCAACTGCATTGGAAGGAGGCCTTGAGGCATGAAATTGAACACGGATAACGCCCATTGGAATTGAGCATGGAAGGAAAAGAACTCATGGAATTCGCCGCACAACGTGCGCAAGATTGGACCCAATCTCCCTACGACGAAGACACCCAGAACGCGGCGCGCGACCTACTCAATGAAGGGGGAGAAGCGCTGGTGGAAGCTTTTTACACCGACCTCGAGTTTGGCACCGGTGGCTTGCGCGGCCTTATGGGCGTCGGCACCAACCGCATGAATGCCTATACCGTCGCCCAGGCGACGCAGGGCCTCGCCAATTACATGCTGGAGGCTGTGCCGAGCGGAGCTTCCATCGCCATCGCTCACGATTCCCGCAATAACAGCCCGGCATTCGCTCGGGTAGCAGCTGAGGTCATGGCTGGTAACGGCATTGAGGTCCATTTGTTTCCTGCATTGCGCCCAACACCGCAACTTTCGTTCACGGTCCGAGAACTCGGATGCACAGCGGGCATTGTTGTCACAGCGAGCCACAATCCGAAGGAGTACAACGGGTATAAAGTGTATTGGAGCGATGGCGGTCAAATCGTTCCTCCGCATGACAAAGGCATCATTGAACGGGTTCGCGCTGTCTCCGGACCTGCCGAGGTCCAGTGGGGGCAGGACGCGGCATCGCAAGCTCGCATTCACCTATTGGATGACCGGGCGGACCAAGCGTACTGGAAGACGGTGCTCGATTTGCGATTGAGTGAAGATTTGATTGCAAATGGCAGCGACCTCAGCATCGTGTACACGCCACTGCACGGCACCGGCTCGGTCTCCGTCATACCAGCGCTCGAAGCGGCTGGTTTCCGCAATGTGCACATCGTGGAAAGCCAACGGCATCCCGACGGCAACTTTCCGACCGTTCACAGCCCCAACCCCGAAGAAGGGGCGGCGCTCTCGAAAGCCATCGAATTGGCCAAAACAGTCAATGCTCAGTTGGTGTTGGGCACCGATCCCGATTCGGACCGCGTGGGTATCGCCGTGCCCGAGGCCCAATCCGAAGGGGGGTGGCGACTCTTGAACGGCAACGAGACAGGGGCGCTGCTTGTGGATTACGTGGTGTCTCAACGCGCCCAGAAGAACCTGCTTACCCCTGGGGATTTTGTCGCCAAAACCATCGTCACTTCGGACTTGATGGCGGACATCGGTCGCCACGCAGGCTTGGATGTGCACGAGACCTTAACTGGTTTCAAATGGATTGCAGACGCCATCCGCCGGGAAGAAGGCAGCGGACGGTTTGTGGCAGGTGGTGAGGAAAGCTACGGTTACATGATTGGGGACGAGGTCCGGGACAAGGATGCCGTCGCGGCAGCGTGCGTGTTGTGTGAACTGGCGCACGCAGCACACGCCGAGGGCTCGGATTTGCTGGGTCGCCTTGAGGCGATTCATCGCACCCACGGGGCGTACAAGGAAGCGCTGGTATCGCAGACAAAGCATGGCCGTGCGGGCAAGGCGGAAATCGCGGCCCAGATGGAAGGATTCAGAACCTCGCCCCCTGCTGAGTTGGCTGGAGAGCGGGTCATTGAAGTCCGGGATTACGCGGCCCAGCGTGCGACGGATGTTCGGGACGGTTCAACGCGATCGCTTGACCTGCCAGCATCGAACGTGGTGCAGCTGGTCACCGAGCAGAACACCCTCGTCACCGCACGCCCCAGTGGAACGGAGCCCAAAATCAAGTTCTATTTCTCGGTGCGCATGGCGGTGGAAAACTGGCCGAATGGCGATTACAGCCAAGCCATGGGCACATTGGAAAGCCGCATCGCTCAACTCAAACAAGAAATGGGCGTGGCCTAGCCAGCTAGTCGCGGGCGTTGCTCCGTTCAACGGCCGCATCTTCCAAGCGTTCCATGCCGTCCTCGAATCGGTCGCGCAGCTGTTCCCACGGCGTGGTGCGCTCCATGTCGGGCACCACGTACTCAATGGCATCCTCGACAAAAGGGTACAGCACCGATTGTTCGACCTGTGCTTCCGGCAGCCATTGGCGCGGCCCGAAAATCCCGTCCAGGGCATACGTCAATGCGCTCAAAAAGAACAACGCTTGCACCAATCCCAGTGCGAGGCCACCGAGCTTATTCAGCATGCTCAACGCAGTGAGGTCGACGATTTTTTCCAAGAGTTTGGCAATGAAATGCACCCCCAATACCACCGCCAAAAAGGTCAGGCCGAAGGCACCCACTTCAGTGGTCCGGGTGGACCAGTCGAATTGTTGATTCAGCCATTCTGCCGCGAAACTGGAAAAGTGAAATCCGGCATAAATGCCCAGTACCAGCGCAACAATGGAGGCGACTTTGATGATGAGGCCTTTTCGAAAGCCGTTGAACATGGCCCACGCCAGCCAAATGCCCAAGACAGCATCGACGGCCCCTATTTGATCCCATTGCATGCCGCAAAATAGAAAGAAAGGAGCGCTACCTTTCGGCCATGGACCCATCAAAACCAGCCTTTTCAATTCGCAAGGGAATGCCCGAAGACGCGGCGGCCATTCACCGATTGATCGTGGAGTTGGCTGTTTATGAGCGCGCGGAACAGGAAGTTACGACGACCGTCGACCAGCTCAGAGAAGATGGTTTTGGGGAAGATGCCATCTACCGGCTTTTTGTTGCGGAGATTGAAGGCGAAGTGGTCGGAATGGCGCTGTGGTACGAGAAATACAGCACGTGGAAGGGCCGGTGTGGTTTTCTCGAAGACCTGGTCGTTCGGGAGTCGCACCGCGGGAAGGGCATCGGCAAGGCGTTGTTTTTAGCGGTGGCTGAGGCGTGCGCCGCTGCTGACTACGGCCGGATGGAATGGCAAGTCTTGGATTGGAATGAGCCTGCGATTGGATTCTACACATCCCTCGGTGCTGGGTTGGACCCCGAATGGCTCAATGGAAAGTTGACGCGTGAAGGGCTGAGCGCGCTGGCGTCCGGTCGCTAGTATTCGTCTTCGTTGAAGAAGAAGTCCTCCTTGCTGGGGTAATCAGGCCAAATGTCTTCGATGGTTTCGAACGCATCGCCTTCGTCCTCCAATTGCTGCAAATTCTCGACAACTTCGAGCGGTGCGCCGGTGCGCATGGCGAAGTCAATCAGCTCGTCTTTGCTGGCGGGCCAAGGAGCGTCTTCGAGGTAGGAAGCCAATTCAAGTGTCCAATACATGGTAAGCGTCTTCAGCGCGCAAAAATAGAAGAATCGCCATCACATCCAAGAAAATCTTCAGAAACGGCGCCTTTTCGGCTGTTTTTGGCCTACACCCTTGTGTTAAGGCGCTGATTCCCATGGAATTTCTGGGGAGCCGGTCACGGCATGCAGGTGCCTGCTCCACACAAAAAACAGGTCGCTCAAGCGGTTCAAGTAAGCGACCAAGCCTTCGGGTATGCC
>CALKYI010000344.1 GCA_938003665.1 uncultured Flavobacteriales bacterium | reverse complement strand
ACGGTCAAGGTGGCCCGTTCGTTGTTCGCCGGCATCGATGTGTACGGTGGCGCGGTGTTCAGTTCCGGTCAAGAAGGCGTGGTAACGGGATTGGAATGGGACGCGGGCGTCCTGAAGTTGCAAGTACCGCTCGTCACGTACATCCCCGCGGGCGATGTCTGGTACACGCCGGCCACGTCGGGTTCACCGGCCGTGACCATGGCCTTCAACCTCGAACGACTGAGTCCCTATCAGGCACTTCGTGAGGGCACGTTCTTGCCTTGATGGTCTTTGTGAGTTTATGGCCATCGGGCTGTGATTATTTTTCATACTCGCTTCACGCGCAGTCCATTTCCGTAAACTACTTTGGAATCATGAAAAATCTCCTCGCAGCCAGTGCGATTCTCCTGATGGTCGGATGCGCTCCCGACAGCACCAAATTGCTCCAAGGGTACAGCACCGAAGGCTTGACCTACGAAAACACGTCGGTTTACTACAACGGCAAATTGGCCGCCACGTTGGCTTCCGTTGAAGTCGCGTTGGACGACGGAAAGCTGGTGCAGGAAGCCACCTTTGTGCTGACGTCAAACGAGTACAACGACATCGCTGTCAACATCATCAAGCTGATCCAGCAAAAGAAGGAGGACCCCAATTGGGAAATTGAGGTCGAGCTCAAGCTCTGACGACCCGCGGTTTATTCTTCCGTGAAATTGTACGACAGGCCAAACGAGAACGTGCGGCCGCGCGTGAAGCTTTGGAAGGTGTATTCATCGCCTTTGAAGCTGTAAGACTGCCGGTACTCGGGATCGAGCAGGTTGCGGCCTTGCAACTTCAAGGTGAAGCGGTCACCCAACGTTTTCGTGACGCTCACGTCGAGCGCACCCCGTGGCTGGTCGTAAACGTCCGGCGTTCCACCGGGTGTGATCAACACGAGCTTTGGTCCGCTCACGTTGAAGCCGGCGTTCACCGATAGCCCCAATGAATCGTTGGCGTAATTGACGATGCCGTTCACGATGTAAGGCGACTGGCCGTACATCGGACGGGTGTCGAGGTGGTCAGGATCCGTCGCTCGGATTTCAATCAACTCGTCCTCAGCGATGGCCGTGGCGCTTTGGATGTAGGTCGCGTTGAAGGCCACGTTGAAGGCCTCGAGCGATTCGCCAAGCGAGCCGAGGTTTTTCTTCAGTTCAAATTCCAACCCTCCGAGCTGTGCGCTTTCGACGTTCTTCCACGTGATCTCGGTGGTCGCCGTATCATTGAAAAAAAAATGCTCGATGGGGTCGGTGAAGTGCTTGTAAAAAAGGCTGACAGATACCAATTCGCGCA
>CALKYI010000343.1 GCA_938003665.1 uncultured Flavobacteriales bacterium | reverse complement strand
CCGCCCGCCTACTGCCCGCTCAACGTCAAGCTGAACAAAGAAGGCTACGAACCCATTGACAACGTATTGAGCCGCGGACTGGAGGCCTTGTCGCCCGATGCGTTTGAGGCCGTTTCGAACGAAACCGAAGCCCTCGTGCTCGATGTGCGAAGCCCGCAGGAATTCGCCGCCGCGCACATCCCCAGCAGCATCTTCATCGGCATCGATGGCAATTTTGCCCCATGGGTAGGTGAGCTGATTGTCGACGTCACCACCAACATCATTTTGGTCGCACCCGAAGGCCGCGAAGAAGAAGTCGTCACGCGCCTTTCCCGCGTGGGCTTCGACAAGACCTACGGCTACCTCAAAGGCGGCCTGGACGCCTGGGTCGCCGCCGGAAAAGAAACCGACACGGTGAAGTCCGTTCCGGCAACCGAAATGGCCGCCAATTACGAGGCGTATGCAGACCGCATCTTTGACGTGCGCAAGCCCGGCGAGCACCTGTCTGAGCATGTATTGAATGCCCACCACACGCCGCTGAGCAGCCTCAACGATCACCTTGCCGAGTTCCCCCAGGATGGCGAATTCTACGTGCATTGCGCAGGTGGGTACCGCTCCATGGTGGCCGCGTCCATCCTGAAGGCTCGCGGCATCCACAACATGATCGACGTGCAGGGCGGCTACGGCGCCATCAAGGAAACCAACGCGCCGAAATCGGACTACGTCTGTCCTTCGACGCTCTGAGGACAACGAAAAGGTTTAGAATGAAAAAACGCTCGGCCTCTTTATGAGACCGAGCGTTCTTTTTATGCTGTCGGGGCGGCAGGATTCGAACCTGCGATCTCCTGGTCCCAAACCAGGCGCCGTAACCGGACTAGGCCACGCCCCGGGTGCTGTAAGCGGGGGCAAAGATAGCTGAAATTATTCTGTGTGCAACTTCAACTCGGATAGTATTTGGCTTTGAGTCGAAAGGCCACACGCACAAGCAAAATCAAGGCCGGCACTTCCACCAAGGGCCCAATCACTCCGGCAAATGCTTCACCGGAATTCAACCCAAATACCGCAATGGCGACGGCGATAGCGAGTTCGAAATTATTGCCCGCCGCTGTGAACGCGATGGCGGCGTTTTGATCGTAAGTCGCTCCCACCGCCTTGCTGACGAAGAATCCAATCAGGAACATCGCCGCAAAATAGATCAACAAAGGAATCGCAATGGTGACGACGTCTAGGGGGATTTTCACCATCATCTCACCCTTGAGGGAAAACATGACCACAATGGTAAACAGCAGCGCCACCAGCGTCATAGGGGAAATGGCCGGGATGAATTTGGTCGCATACCACTGCTCGCCAAATGCTTTGGTCAACCCGATTCGGCTCAACGCACCCGCCAGAAACGGGACGCCCAAATAAATTGCCACACTCTCCGCAATGGTGCCGATGGAAACGTCCACAATTGCGCCATCTAAACCAAAATAGGGCGGCAATACAGTGATAAACAACCAGGCATAGAAGCTGTAGGCAAATACCTGAAACAGACTGTTCAGGGCGACGAGTCCCGCTCCATATTCACTGCTGCCATCAGCCAAATCATTCCACACCAAGACCATGGCGATGCACCGCGCCAGACCAATCAAGATCAGCCCCACCATGTAGTCCGGGTGATCCTGCAAAAAGATCAAGGCCAGCGCAAACATCAACACCGGCCCCACCACCCAATTCAACACCAACGAAACCGACAACACCCGCACATTGCGGAATACAGCCGGAAGCAACTTGTAATTGGCCTTGGCCAACGGCGGGTACATCATCAAAATCAGCCCCACAGCGATGGGAATATTGGTGCTGCCCACGCTAAGCGCATCCACGGCTTTGGGCAGCGCCGGAACGCCGTAGCCCAATCCCACTCCAATCGCCATCGCCAGAAA
>CALKYI010000342.1 GCA_938003665.1 uncultured Flavobacteriales bacterium | reverse complement strand
CCCGCAGAACCCTAAGAATTTTCCCCCTCTATTACCTGTCTATTGTCATTTTTTCAGCAGTTGGCATCGGTTTTGGGAATAAACTACTTTGGCACGTCTGTTATGGCTCAAATTTTTTGCTTTCCTCTGAAGGCAGCGGGTTCTTGGGAACCCACTTTTGGTCGTTGGCCGTAGAAGAACAATTCTATCTGCTCTATCCAATGCTGCTCTGGTCATTGCCAAGAACAAGTGAATCAAACGGGCTACTATGGCTCTTTTTAATTGGTTGTATCGGTCGCATTTATGCCTGGGAATTCGCGGACAACGTTAACATCGACCGCATGCTGTGGGTGAATATGGATGCGCTTGCTTTGGGGGCATATTTGAGCAAAAAGAACGCACAAGATTTGAGCGTTGGCCTCATCGGCATCATAAAGCCCATTTGCATCTTATTGGCAGGATGTATTGCATCACTTGTCCTTGGCAACCACGAGTTGACTGAGCAAATGATGGCCTTGCTCATTTTTGTCGGGATAATACAATACATCGCGGAACACCAATCCGCTGCCGTCACTAGTCTGCTTGAATGGCAACCATTGAAATACATCGGCAGCATTTCATACGGCTTGTATGTATGGCATTACCTCATTTGGCAAAACGAAGCCTTGTTTGCTGGTGTTCAATCATGGGTTGACAGCCTTCACCCGCTATTGCAATTTGGATACTCCCGGATTCTGATTGCATTGTTATTGAGTTTCTCCTTGGCAATCTTGTCCTGGCATTTCTTTGAGAAGCCGTTGCTCAAGTTTAAAAGACACTTTCATTACACATCATGAACATCCCATTTGTCGATCTGCACCGCCAATACCAGCGGATAAAAGACGAAATCGATGCAGCCATCGCAAGCGTCATCAAAGACTCGGCCTACATCGGCGGCCAGCGCGTAAAGCAATTCGAAGCAGATTTCGCGAGCTGGCTAGGAATCGATCACGTTGTGGCGTGTGCCAACGGCACGGACTCCATTGAGATCTTGTTGGATGCGCTGGGCGTGGGTCCGGGCGACGAGGTCATCGTCCCTGCATTAAGCTGGATTTCGACTGCTGAAGCTGTAGGTACACGGGGTGCGACTCCGGTCTTTGTGGACATTGACCATACCTATTGCATTGGTCCGGAGCTGATTGAAGCGAAAATCACGCCCCGGACCAAGGGCATCATCCCGGTCCACTTGTACGGTTGCCCTTGCAACATGACGCGCATCACGGACATTGCTCAGGCGCACGGCTTGTTTGTTTTGGAAGACTGCGCTCAGGCTCACGGGGCTGAACACAAAGGACAAAAGGTGGGGACGTTTGGTGATTGTGCTAGCTTCAGTTTTTACCCCGGCAAAAACCTCGGTGCTTATGGAGATGCCGGCGCCATGGTCACGAACCGAGCGGACTTGGCAGAGAAAGCGTGCATGATCGCCAACCACGGCCAACCCCAAAAGCACACCCACCTCATCGAAGGCCGCAACTCCCGCATGGACGGCATACACGCCGCTGTTCTTTCGGTCAAACTCAAGCACCTCGACCAGTGGACCGATGAGCGCATCGCTGCAGCCCAAACTTACACTGCCCTGCTAAAAGGCAGCAACTTAGCCCTGCCGCATGTTCCTGAAGGCGACAAGCACGTGTTTCACCTGTACGTCGTCCAATCGGATGACCGGGATGGATTGGCGAATTGCCTGGCCAAGGAGGGTATCGCGACCGCTATCCACTACCCCACTCCCATGCCGACGATGCCGTGCTACGAGCCTCTCGCTACACCTGCGGAGGAGTACGCCCTTGCAAGTGCCGCATGTCAGCGCATATTATCATTGCCCATGTTTGCAGAATTGACGGAAGAGGAAATCAAAGCGGAAGTGACCGCCATCCTCGCCGAAACCGG
>CALKYI010000341.1 GCA_938003665.1 uncultured Flavobacteriales bacterium | reverse complement strand
GACGAAACGGCCACACGCCATCGGCTGCGCGCCCTCCTCGGCACGTTGTGGCCCGCTACCAAAACGGCGGATATTACCTACAAATGGTCAGGCCAATTGGGCGTCGGAAGTGATCGTTCACCCATCGTCAAGCGGTTAGCACCAAACGCAATCGCTGCGGTGCGTTTGGGCGGCATGGGTGTGGCCATCGGCATGGAAGTCGGACGGCTCGCTGCGGAAGAATTAACGACAAACTGAAACTTTTTCTCGATGACTACCGTAAAGGGCGGGGATGAATTGTCAATTAATTCCCTTAGAACCCATGCGGACTACCATTCAACTTGCGTGCATCTCTGTGCTCCTTGCCTTTGCCAGCAGCACTTTTGCTCAAACAGGCTTGCAGGTCATTACCGGACCAACGAGCTTCACAGGTGCCTCGAACTTGGAGGACGGCATTCAAATTGCTTCCACCGGAACGTACTCTACCCAACTCTCCATGTTTACGGACATTATGCCCTATTGCTCGGCCGATGCTGAATTGAACTGGGGCGGTTTGGGTTTAACAGCCGCCAATCGACGTCATGAAATGTCAGAGTGGTACGGTGTTGGAGCCGGGCTCCGCCTGCACACACCCTACGACGACGGCAAGTTCATCCAGCCGTGGATCGGTCTGGGCATCAACTACATGCAGCAGTCAAACTTTGCCGATCTCGCGGACGCTGAAGGCAACGCGTACTTCTACTGGAGCAACGGTAAGGTCTACAACATGGCCGAGAACGCTACCAATGCGCACGTACTTGCTCGTGAATTGACGCCCGATTACACGTATGAGTCACAGACCGCGACGCAACGCAATGTGGCTGTGCCCATTCGCATGGGCGTGAATTTGAACCTAACGCCTCGGGTCTACGCCAGTGCTGCGTTTGCCATGTTGGCCGGAGCGGAAGCCAGCTTGGACCCGCGCCCGGGTCACAGGGACATGCTGACCACAGCGCAAGCAGGCATTGGCATCCGTGTAGGCCGTGATTATGCCGAGCCGCGCATTGAACTCCCTGTGGAATTGGCCGAGTTGGGAAATGATTTTGACCAAGACGGCATCAAGGACAACCGCGATCGCTGCCCAGCTACACCCCTTGGTGCTCCCGTGGACAAGCGCGGCTGCCCAACAGACTCTGACAAAGATGGCGTTGCGGATTACGAAGACCTCGAACCGTTTTCACCTCACACCCGTGTTAACATGCAGGG
Organism: uncultured Flavobacteriales bacterium; assembly: GCA_938003665.1. Classification (GTDB taxonomy): domain Bacteria; phylum Bacteroidota; class Bacteroidia; order Flavobacteriales_D; family Sanyastnellaceae; genus UA16. Next base: position 4,451 of record CALKYI010000341.1, on the reverse strand, counting down.
GATTGCACTGAGCGAAGCGCAGTGGGAAGCCGTTGCGGCCCAGCGCAGCCAGCAAACAGCTCCGACGATGGAGGTATTTCAACGGATCGAAACCCCTGAAGACGCTCCTGCCGTTCAGGCGGTCAGCAGCAAAGGGTTGACCCCAGCAGAGGTGCGCTTGCTCAAGTCGTTTGGAACCGATAAATCCACCATCAAGGTTAAAGCCGTTCGCACCCCCGCCGCCCCCGCTCCGGCAGCTGCTGCTACGAGTGCCCTGGAAGGCATGAACATCGACGCGTTGCGTGCCGTCATGCCCGCTATCCGTCCTTCTTACCGCATCCAACTCGCGCCGGACGTACGCACCTTGAACATGGAAAGCATCACGCCGTTCTTATTGAAAGGCGAAGTCACTCAGAAGTTTGACCAAGCAAGCACCATGACCTTCGTGACACGCCCTGTGTTTTCGATGCAAGACGCCCAAACACAGTTGGTCGTCATGCAACAAGCCGGCTTCACCGATGCGTTTATTGTCGGTGAATTCAATGGCAAATTGGTCGACGTGGCGGTGGTAGCCGCTCTGGACCAGCAGCTGAACGAAGGCACCGCCTCCGCGGAATAACAACGGAATTATTTGACAATGGCAGGTCCGATGGGCCGGCCAAAGAAGCCACCTTCGCGGGTGGCTTTTTTTATGCCGTCGCCACGGCTTCAGCCACCCGCATTCCGTCTAGTGCTGCGGACAAGATGCCTCCGGCATAACCTCCGCCCTCGCCGCACGGATACAAGCCGGCAACATCTGGATGCATCAAGCTCTCGCGGTCCCGTGGAATGCGGACTGGGCTCGATGTGCGGGATTCGGGGGCAATCAAGATGGCATCGGCATCGAGGTAACGCGGCATGCGCTTACCAAAGGTGCGTAAGCCGGCCGCCAAGGCATCCGAAACCACGTTCGGCAAAATCTCGCGGAGGTTCACCGAAACCACACCGGGCACGTACGAACAGTCGGGCAATGTCTTCGAGGTGCGTCCATTTTTACCGGCTAGAAAATCGACCAACCGCTGCGCTGGTGCACGCTGCGTTTGTCCGGCGGCTTCCCAACACGTCCGCTCCACATCCCGCTGAAAAGCCAACCCGCCCAGTTGTCCACGGAAGCCAAGGCCCTCCCAATCATCGGCGGTCAACTGCACCACCATCCCTGAGTTGGCAAAGGGGTTGTTTCGCTTCGAAGGCGACCACCCATTGGTGACCACCTGCTCCGGCTCGGTCGCACACGGGGCGACAATGCCGCCGGGACACATGCAAAACGAATGAACCCCTCTTCCATTGGCCTGACACACCAACCGGTACGATGCGGGCGGTAAGACCTCCCCGCGTTCTTCCCCATGGTATTGGATGGAATCGACCAAGGATTGAGGATGTTCGATGCGCACGCCCATTGCAAACGGCTTGGCCTGCAATGCCCATCCTTTGGCATCAATCAATTCAAAAACATCCCGTGCGCTGTGCCCTGTGGCAAGGATCAATCGATGCGCTGAGCGTTGGTGGCGTTCGCCCGTTGCGACGTCCTCCCATTGCACAGCGACTAGTGCCCCGTCCACTGCCTCAACATCGACCAACCGCGCACCAAAATGCACTTGCCCCCCTGACTCGCAAATGGCCTCGCGCATGCGCTGAATGATCTGGGGCAACTTGTTTGTTCCAATGTGCGGATGCGCCTCCACCAAAATCGAGGGGTCTGCGCCGAAGTGCACCAACCACTCCAGGGCGCCACGGATGTCACCGCGCTTGTGGCTTCGCGTGTACAGCTTGCCATCGCTGTAGGTACCGGCTCCGCCTTCTCCAAAGCAGTAATTCGAATCGGGATCCACCAGGTGATCCCGGGTGATTTTCACCAAATCCCTGCGGCGTTGGCGTACCGACTGACCGCGTTCAAGAATCACCGGCCGGCGGCCTTGGCGAATGAGTGCGAGGGCAGCAAACAGCCCGGCAGGACCCGCACCGATGATGTAGACCGATTCCGCATCGTCGGGTAACACCGGCAAGTCCAGGCCCGGCTCCCGCGCTTCTGGCAATCGCCCCTCGGGCAGGGCCACCTCAAATCGCCAGACCGCCTGGACCGGCCGCTTGCGCGCATCGAGGTTTTTGCGCACCACCCGGAATTCGCCCAATTCCTGTTCATTGCACCCAACAGCCTTTGCTAAAACCCGCTGAATTTTCGCCTCGTCAGCACTCCACTGGGCCGGGAAACGAACGTCCACAAACCGCGAATTCTCGCCGGTCTGCTCCGGGCTTTGGTGCGGGTTCTTTTGGCTCGGATCCATGGCGCGAAGATAAACCCCGTGTTGGTGGAAGCAGCTTGGTGGGATTGGGCTTAAATTGGGGCGGATTTCGAATCGATGCCCGACGCCACGTTCCATTACAACCCCCTGGCCTTTGACCGCAGAGACCTCTCGGACGACGCCATCAAAACGCTCTACTCGCAGCTCATGCTTCCGCGCATGGTCGAGGAAAAAATGATGAGCCAATTGCGCCAAGGCAAAATCTCCAAGTGGTTCAGCGGCATGGGACAAGAAGCCATTTCCGTGGGCGCAGCAGCGGCATTGGATTCCGACGAATTCATCCTGCCCATGCACCGCAACCTGGGCATTTTCACCACGCGCGGCATCCCGCTCGACCGCCTTTTCTCGCAATTTCAAGGAAAGGCCAACGGCTTCACCAAGGGACGCGACCGCTCCTTTCACTTTGGCTCACCCGAGCACCACATTGTGGGGATGATCTCGCACCTCGGACCACAATTGGGCATCGCTGACGGCATTGCGTTGGCGAACAAATTGAACCAAGCGCCGAAAGCCACCCTCGTCTTCACTGGAGACGGCGGCGCTTCGGAAGGCGATTTTCACGAAGCCGTCAACGTCGCGGCCGTTTGGCAACTGCCCGTCATCATCGGCATCGAAAACAACGCATGGGGATTGAGCACCCCATCGAATGAGCAATTCCGATGCGACCATTTCACCGACAAGGCCATCGGTTATGGCATTCCCACCGAAGACGCCATTCAAGTAGATGGCAACGATGTCCTGGCGGTGTACCACGCAGTGAAAGATGCCGCTGAAAGCATTCGGCAGCACCCACGCCCCATCCTCCTCGAATTCAAAACGTTCCGCATGCGAGGCCACGAAGAGGCCTCCGGCACCAAGTATTACCCGGAAGGACTGATCGACCACTGGGGACAGATCGATCCCGTGGATCGCTTCACGGAGTGGGGCCTCGAAAACGGTGTATTCGATGAAGCGAGCATCGAGGAAGTGCGCGCGCATCATGCTGAACTGATTAAATCGGGATTGAAGGCCGCTGCCGAAGAACCCGAGATTGCAGCGGACGTCGAAACGGAATTGCGCGACCGGTTTGCACCGGTACCAGCGCCCCAGTGGACTGCGGAATCCGAGCTACCTGGAAAAGGAGCTCGAGACGTGCGGTTTATCGACGCCATTAGCGAAGGATTGGGGCAAGCCATGGAAGCCCATCCCGACCTCGTGCTCATGGGTCAAGACATCGCCGAGTACGGCGGCGTCTTCAAGGTGACCGACGGATTCGTGGAGCGATTCGGCAAGGAACGCGTGCGCAACACACCGCTGTGTGAGTCGGCCATTGTCGGTGCCGCCCTAGGGTTGAGCATTGCCGGCAAAAAAGCCATGATGGAGATGCAATTCAGCGACTTCGTCACGGTCGGCTTCAACCAAATCGTCAACAACCTCGCCAAAATCCACTGGCGCTGGGGGCAACAAGCCGATGTAGTCGTCCGCATGCCAACGGGAGGAAACGTTGGAGCTGGCCCCTTCCACAGCCAGTCCACAGAAGCGTGGTTCTTCCACGTTCCAGGCCTCAAGGTGGTCTACCCGTCCACGCCGGCAGATGCCAAAGGGCTTTTGCTGCGCTCCTTTGAAGATCCGAATCCGGTGCTGTTTTTTGAGCACAAGTACCTCTACCGTTCACTCAGCGGTCCCGTACCGGAAGAGCCATACACCATCGAATTGGGGCAAGCGCGCACCGTGCAGTCGGGCACAGACGCCACCATTATTACGTACGGACTGGGCGTGCAGTGGGCACAGGCTGCGGCTGCAGCTTCTGGAGCCTCCATCGAGATCATCGATTTGCGCACCTTGCTCCCTTGGGACGAAACCACCGTGTTCGACAGTGTGCGGAAGACCAGCCGCGCACTCGTCCTCCACGAAGACACCTTGACCGGAGGCATCGGCGCAGAGCTCAGCGCCCGGATTCAGGAAGCCTGTTGGCAGGACCTCGACGCCCCCGTAAAGCGCGTAGGTGGGCTCGATACAGCCTTCCCTTTTGCGGGTGTCCTCGAGGAACAATTCCTGGCTTCAAGCCGCTTGAACGACGCCCTAGCCGAGCTTTTGGAAGCGTAAGGCATCCCGGTTGGGATTTGGATTTTGCCCCCGCACAGCCTACATTGT
>CALKYI010000340.1 GCA_938003665.1 uncultured Flavobacteriales bacterium | reverse complement strand
AGGGCCGTGGGCGTCAATTCACTCGAATCAAAGTCGAACAAGACGGCGTCCCACCGCACGTGCTCGCGCTGGTACACCTGCCAAGGCGGATCGGTCACACCCTCGGCGATGGTTCGGTTGAGGCAGCTGCAGTCGTCCGGTTGATCCACCGGGGTGATTTGGATGCCGTCCAAGTAGACGTAGGCCCAGGCACTGGATTCGCTGGGAGCGTCGCGGCGTTCGAGCACCTTCAATTCGGCAGGCGGACGGAAATTGCCGATGGTCACGTGCGCTTCGCCACCTTGAGCTTGAAACACGTCACTAAGCTTGGTCCAGCTCCAGCGGTCGCTGAGTAGATTCAAGAGCGGGTTCTCGACTTGGGCGACGGCATCCAAGCGTCTTTCCCCCACTTCGCGCAACGGCGACGCACTGAAGTGAAAACCCATCCCGTCTGTGATCAACCGCCCCATGTCTGCCGCGCAGACCCACCACTCCACGCACACCCATTCGTTGGCATCGAGCGGGCGCTCCAGTTCTGCATGAAGGTATTCGCGGTAGTTGGGTTTGGAGGAAGCATACAAGACGAGTCCGGCGTACGCCTCACCATCGAGGGGTTGTTGGCTCCCAAAAATGTTTTTGGGCACGCCCGAAGCCGAACCGGCGGCGCAGGCATCAAAATGGTCCGGGGTACCGGCATTGCATTGCCCCCACCCCTTCAACGTTTTTAGTTCAGACTGCGTGTAGTCGTTGGGGCACCACTCCATCTCCTCGAAACTTCCATTCGAAATCAAGTTTTGCCCCCACCCACTTGCTGCCGCAAACAGAAGAACAAAAGAAAGCCACCCCCGCAGGCTGCAAGGGTGGCTTTGAAATGCTATGGTACGCGCAATGCGCTGCACTGCGGTGGGATTACTTCACCAATTCGAACACCACGCGGCGGTTCTTCGCACGGCTGATGTCCGAGTCGCGGGTGCTTGCCGGGTCATCGGCTTCCATCGAATCCGCAATGAAGCGGTCCGCGGCGATGCCAAACTCCCCAAACTTCTTCACCACTTCTTCGGCACGCTTGTAGCCGAGCTCGCGGTAACGCGGATTGATTTTGCCTTCGTTGAATTCATCCGTGTCGGTGTGTCCGATTACGCGGAGCTTCCAAGATGGGTTGTCCTTCAAGAGGTCAGCGAGGCGCTTGATGGCCATCTCGCCTGCGCCGGTTGGGCGGCGCTTCAAGAAGGCATAGTACACGGCCGAACCAGCGACCACCTCATCGGCCGAAGCGTCTGGGCCAGGAGCGGCAGCACCAAAGACCAAATCCGTGCGAATCTCATCGGCCGCCGAGCATGCACATTGCGACTTGGCTTCGATAGGGGTGACCTTGACGTTGTCGAGGTAGTAGTACGCGTGGCCGATTTGTACGCCAGGTACGTCAGACGGCTTCTTGATCTTTTCGTCTTCGATGTCCTTGTCGGTATGGAAACCACCAATGATGAGGTATTCCTCTTCCCCGGACCCAATGTAGGTGCCGCAAACGGTTTCCCACCCGTCGACCAACGACATCACCTTATCGGTTTTGTGCAAAACGTCCGGCGTGCGAACCAGTAGTCCGGTGTTGCCTTGCTCCACTTTGCGGTCACTCAGCACCGCGCCGATGCCGTTGACGGCGTAACGCGACAAGTCGCTGAGGCTGATGTCGAAGGACACGCAGTAAAGCTGGTTCTTTTCCATCTCGGTCGTCAACTCCACCTCGTAATACGTCCGCTTCCGCTTGGGATCTTTGCTGTACGCGCGCAGTCCAGCATAACAGACTCCGTCAGAAGCTTCCTGCGTGCCGTAGATGTTATCTGGGATGTTGACTTTTTCAGACTTCATGCCTTCGGCATACAAGTCGAGGAGCACCTCTGTGGCGCGGAACCAATCCTCGGTGTAGGTTTCCAATTCGCCTTGCTTTTTCAATTTGCGCAAGTCAGAATTTTCAAAGCTTCCGTTGGGAACGAGGTTGTCCTCTTGAGCGGTCGTGGGGTTCGCCCCCATCACCAAGAATGCCACGAAGGACACCATTGCTAAACGCTTCATCATCGTAATTCCAGTTGTTTTCATTTCTAAAGTCAGGCCTGAAGCCGGGAGTGCAAGTTAGCCACTTTCAATCAATGGAGAATTTTGAAAACCGCTTCTTTCAGCAAAAAGGCGTCGGGCGTAGTGGCATTGCCTTGGCCTTTGGACTTGCGGTCGGCTTCCCGGAGATAGCCAAATACCCTGCCAACTTTGTCCATGGGGTAATTGCGCGCAGCCTCCGCGTATTGCTTAACCGCAAACGGAGCGCATCTGAGCGCCTTTGCAGCGGCCGGACCCGAGCGGTCCTTTAAACCGTGGTACGCGTAAACTTTGCTGAAAAAGCTATTGAGCACGGGCATGATCATCGCCACGGGATGGTCTTTGGGATTGGCCGCAAAAAACTCCGTGATGCGCTGGGCACGCTGCAAGTCTTTCGACCCGAGCGCCCGCTGCAACTCAAAGACGTTGTAATCCTTGCTGATGCCAATGTGCTTCTCAATGTGCTCGGGTTCAATCGCTGTGCCTTCCGGCAACACGATGCTCAGCTTGGTCAATTCATTGACCACTTTGCGCAAATCATTGCCCAGGTATTCTGCGAGGATTTGGGCGGCTTGCGGAGAAATGCTGAGGCCTGCGTCGCGGACGTAATTGCTGATCCACTCCGGCAATTTGTAATCGCGCACCTTTTCACTGAGGAATAACACTCCTGCCTTGCTGATCGCCTTGACCGCTTTGAGGCGCCCGTCGGCCTTTTTGTTTTTGAAGCAGAACACCAAGACCGTTGAGGCGACCGGAGATTGCGCATACCCTTCCAGCTTGGCCATGTCATCCTTGCGGCGCCATGCCGGCCAATCCTGCGCCTCGCGCATCAGCACCAACTGGCGTTCGGCCATCATCGGAAATCGCCGCGCTGCCTCGAGCACTTGGTCCACATTGCTGTCACGGCCATACACCACTGTTTGGTTGAAATCGCGCATGGATTCCTCCACCACGTTGTTTTCGAGGGCCTTCGCAATCTCATCAATAAAGTACGGTTCCTCGCCGTGCAAGAGGTACACCGGCTTCAAAGAACCGGCCTGGATGTCTCGGATAACCTGGCGATGCGGCATGCCCACGAAGATAGAATGCGGATGCGGTATTTTTGAGCCCATGGCACAGGATTTACCGACAGCACGCATCCGACTGGGGCCGTGCACCTACGTGCCGCTCAACTTGCCCCCTTTCGAGCTGAAATGGCAGCCCAGTAGCGACGGGACGAGCGTCGTCACCCCTTGCCTCGCTCGCAAAAAAACGGTCGCACTTGAACCCGAAGAATGGGTGCGTCAACACTGGCTCAACTACCTCTCCAATGACCTCGGCTATCCCCTCAACCTGACGTCGGTAGAGTTGCCGCTGGAATTGAATGGCCAGTCCCAATTTGCCGATGTCGTGTGCCACGCTCCGGACGGCCGAGCCCTCCTCATGGTGGAGTTGAAACGCCCCGATGTGGCCTTAACACAAGCCGTTCTCAATCAAGTTTTGCGGTACCACTTGGAAGTGCGAACGCCGCTCCTCGTCATTTCGAACGGCTTGCACCACCAAGGCTACCGATTCGATGGTGCCCAATTCTATCCATTGGAGACCATTCCGAGCTATGCAGAAATGACGGGGTGAGCGCCGCGCGTGCAGAAAATTCGTGGAGATAACCCCATTGGAGTATTTTCGCGCCATGATCATTCAAGAAATCATCGCCATCGCCGGCAAACCCGGCTTGTACCGCATCCTGGTGACCAACCGTTCCAACCTCGTTGTGGAGTCCATGTTGGACCGCAAGCGTTTGAGCATTCCTGGCACCAGCCGCATCAGCAGCTTGGCCGACATCACCATGTACACGACCGGTGAGGACGTGTTGTTGATGGACGTTCTCAATCGCATGAACGAGCACGTGGGATCCAACGACGCACCCAATGTCAAAGGCGACGCACAAGCGACACGGGATTTTGTGGATGAAGTCATTCCCGAACTCGATCATGAGCGCGTGTACAATTCGGACCTCAAAAAACTGGTCCAGTGGTTCACCATTTTGAAGGAGAACAACGCCTTCCCATTGGAGCAAGAGGCAGAAGAAGAGGAAGAGGCGCCAAAAGCCGAGGCACCAAAGGCTGAGGAAAAAGCAGAGGAACCCAAGAAGAAAGCAGCGAAGAAGCCGGCCGCCAAAAAGCCAGCCGCCAAAAAAGCTGCTGCCAAGAAATAACCACATGAAGGAAATCGCAGTCATCGGCGCAGGAACGATGGGCAACGGAATTGCCCACGTGTTTGCGCAATCGGGATTCAATGTTACCCTGATCGATGTACAAGACGCCGCCCTCGAACGGGCACTGAGCACCATCGGCCGCAACCTCGACCGGCTCATCAAAAAAGAAAAGATCTCAGAAGCGGACAAAAAGGCCACGTTAGGCCGCATCCGCACCAGCACCGCCATGGATGAAGGTGTGGCCAACGCCCACCTCATCGTCGAAGCTGCCACCTAGCGCGCGGACCTCGACCTGAGAATCTTCAAAGCCATGGACGCCGCGGCACCCGCCGATTGCATCCTCGCTACCAACACCTCTTCGATTTCCATCACCCAAATCGCAGCAGCGACCAACCGCCCCGAGCAAGTCATTGGCATGCACTTCATGAACCCGGTTCCGGTCATGAAATTGGTGGAAGTCATCCGTGGATACGCCACCAGCGATGCCACTTGCTCTGCTGTGATGGAGCTTTCCAAGGCTTTGGGCAAGGTCACGGTAGAAGTCAACGATTACCCGGGCTTTGTGGCCAACCGCATCTTAATGCCCATGATCAACGAGGCCATCATCACCCTGCACGAAGGTGTCGCAGACGTGGAGGCCATTGACACAGTCATGAAACTCGGAATGGCACACCCAATGGGTCCCCTGCAATTGGCCGACTTCATCGGATTGGACGTCTGCCTGAGCATCTTGCGCGTGCTGCATGAGGGGTTCGGCAACCCCAAATACGCACCGTGCCCGCTGTTGGTCAACATGGTCACGGCCGGTCACCTCGGCGTCAAGAGCGGCCGAGGGTTCTATGTGCACACCCCAGGCAGCAAAGACTTGGTGGTGGCGCCCAACTTCCGCTAATTCTCCGATATTCGGGACATGAAAGGTTCCCGCGAACGCCTGCACGAAATCATTTTCGAAGCGGACACGCCGGCCGGCAAACGGTTCGACGTGCTGCTGCTCTGGCTCATCGTGGCGAGCGTGGTCACCGTGATGGCCGAGACGGTGCCGGACTGGCACGACCGCTACCGCGGTACGTTTGTGGCACTCGAATGGGTGTTCACGGGGCTCTTCACCATCGAATACATCACCCGGCTGTTCGTGGTCAAGCGACCGCTTCGCTACGCCACCAGCTTCTTTGGAATCGTCGATCTGTTGGCCACCCTCCCCACGTTCGTTGGACTGCTCATTCCCGGATCGGGCAGCTTACGGGTCATTCGAATCTTGCGCCTTCTGCGAGCGTTTCGCGTATTGAAGCTGGTCGGCTTCATTGAGGAAGCCCGAGGCCTGCAGACCGCTCTGCGGGCGAGCCGCAGGCGCATTATCGTCTTCTTGAGCGTGGTGTTGGCCTTGGTGACCATCCTAGGTACACTGATGTACCTCGTGG
>CALKYI010000339.1 GCA_938003665.1 uncultured Flavobacteriales bacterium | reverse complement strand
CAAACGTGGCGAAGAACTCTTTCTTTTTTGCTGAATCTAAGTACATGGCGAAATCGAAATGATGTTCGTGATGCTAATAAATGAGGTGCAAAGATACAGCTAAGAGCTGTGCCGACCAATGCTCCAGGGCTATTTTATTCTGACTTCGCGAAGTCGCCCATGGCCTTGAGGCTGAATGCGACTTTCTCTTTGAGGTTCTTACGCTCGACGATGGCATCCAAAAATCCGTGCTCTAACAAGAATTCAGAGCGTTGGAATCCTTCTGGCAAATCTTTTCCAATGGTCTCCTTGACCACACGCGGACCGGCAAAACCAATCAACGCGTTGGGCTCTGCAATGTTGATGTCGCCCAACATCGCAAAAGATGCAGTCACACCGCCTGTTGTGGGATCGGTCAAAATTGAGATGTAAGGCAAGCCCGCTTTTGATAGGAGCGAAAGTTTTGCGCTTGTTTTGGCCATTTGCATCAGACTCAGTCCGGCCTCCATCATACGTGCGCCCCCTGATTTGCTGATGCAGATGAAGGGACATCCCTTCTTCAATGCCAAATCGATGCCACGTGCAATTTTCTCTCCTACCACGCTTCCCATGGAGCCGCCGATGAACTGGAAATCCATGCAGCTGATGACAACGGGCATGCCGTCCAGTTCTCCTGATGCTGTGCGAAGTGCATCCTGCAATCCTGTCTTCTTCTTGGCAGCCTCCAAGCGGTCCGTGTATGCTTTTGTGTCAGAGAATTCCAACGGGTCGGCACTCGTGATCTTCGGTGCCACCTCGCGGTACTTGCCCTCATCGAACAACAGGTTGAAATAAGCCTCGCTGCCCACACGGTCGTGGTGACCGCAGTAATCACAAACATTGAGGCGCTCGGCGTGCTGTTGCGATGTGATCACGTTTTTACAGCCTGGACACTGGTACCACGCCCCTTCCGGGATTTCCTTCTTCTCCGTGCTTTTTGTGGTAATGCCGTCTTGTATGCGCTTAAACCATCCCATATCTCTCAGATTTGAGCCAAAGGTAATTCACTTCCAAGAATCCACCCTTCAAAACGGATGGCCAATTCCAAGGTGCACCATTCCCCGCGGCTCGCTCGGGTTCAGCCACCTCTGGCCTTGCCGTTGAGATGGGTCATAAAGCCTCAGCGCAGCATCCAAGCGTAGCAAGAAAAATTCAAAATCGAGGCGAAAACCAAGTCCTCCACCCCAAGCCATGGATTCCCAAGCGAATTGCGTGGCGGGAGATTGAGCAGCGCTTGACTTTTCGGAGAGCCAGACATTGCCCGCGTCTGAAAACCACGCCACGCCGAAGGCTTCGGTCAACTTTTTCCTGTATTCCACGCTCCATTCCAATTGCACATCACCAACGCCAGGCACAATGCCCGCATCCAAAACATCTTGCTGGGCAAACCCCGGACCCAAATCACGAACGGACCAGCCGCGAACGCCATTGGCACCGCCTGCATAAAATGCACGATCAAACGGCAGCACCTCCATGTTGGAGCCCGTTCCCGCCAACCCCAACTTCATCCTCGCATGAATTGAGCCTTCATAACTCAGCTGTTTCCCTGCTGACCAGTCCAATTCCCCTCGCAAGTAGTGAGCAAACGGGATGCCTCCGAGCATGTATGCTCCCGAGGCAGATTCACTCAAACCCAGAGGGCGAGCCAAGGCAGAAAGCCCAATCCCAGTCCACTCAATTCCAACCCTCCCTTGACCATTGAACGACCGGATGGACCAGTTTGTTTGCCAAATAAACTTTGAAGCGA
>CALKYI010000338.1 GCA_938003665.1 uncultured Flavobacteriales bacterium | reverse complement strand
CTTATCCTCAACCTAAACATCATCCCCTGCCCAGTCCCGCAATAACAAATTGAAGTCTGCCCCAGCCCCATCGTGAATAGGCGTCAGCTCAATGGATTGATTACCCTCGTACGCTTGACTTGTGCTAACCACATGCGATGTTGACTCATCAGGGAACATCTGATACCAGCCTTCGCTTGGGTCCAGTGGCATTCCTGCCGATTGTGTTTCAAACCCATCAACATAGGTGGTTTCCCACCCACCATAATTGCATGCAGTGGGGTCCGAACAGTTTCCATCACAATCGAGAAATTCAGTAGGATAAACGCAAGATCCCGAATCAGAAATAATCGCTGACTCGTCATAATTGCAAGCCTCAACGTCCATGCAGCCAACGCATGATTCGTACTCACACGAGCCATCGTCTTCCTCAGCGTCTGGATTGTAATTGCACGCGGCCGAGTCGGTGCAACCCGGATAGGTGAAAGGCTCAGGGCTGAATACCAATCGTATAGCTGGCGTAGCCGATTGCGAAGTAAACCAAATAAAATCACCAGCCCCTGTTTGGCTGTAATCTCCCGTTGAACCATCGGTATCGCTGTCGGCATTGGCCATAACCGTCAATTGGGTTTCGCTGTCAAATTCATTGATGACACCAACGAAATAAAAATTTTCTGTATTCAGATCAATGGGATCTTGAAATGGCAAGTAGACATAATTCCCGTTCGCGGTGCTATCCGGAGTCCACGCATCATTGTATTCCCAATAGGTCGACTCAAAGGGAGAATCGGTTAAACCGACTGCACCATCGAAGGTGTACAATCGAGTTTCAAATTCCAGGTCACCCCCGCCGCTGTTAGGCCCAAATCGCACAGCTATTCCATAGGCGATGGAACCCTCGTTCTGCATTTCGAAGAAGCTCCCATACCCACAAGGTTCATATAGACCATCGATTTCATGTTCGCGTGGCGTCAACTCGGTATCCAAAGCACCTTCATCTGCGTGTCCCATTTCATAGTCCGTGAAGACAATGGTCTTGCTAATGACGTTGTCCTCAGGTGTGTAATCCGCGCCTGAATCCGAAAAGATGGTTGCGCGCAAAGTATAGGTTCCGGGTACTTCCGGAACCCACCCGGTTGCGACGTATACTGACTCGTATGAAGGAACGGGACAAATAACTGAATTGGCCGGTGCACTCACGACACCAAGGCTTTCGGATGTCGAACTGACCACCGCATCATTTGAATCGAGCACTTCAATCAACGCCGTAGCTAGCTGGTCCGTCGTACCGTTGTTCTTAAACCTCAAGCCAGCCAATACGCCACCATCTGCTTCTGAGACAACCTGCTCCATAGGGGTCACTCGGTACTCAAAGGCATTTTCGATGTCACCGTTGGAAAGAAGAACCGCTGCCAAGTCGTTCGAACCAATGTTCTCATAGATCGTCACGTCGTCAATCCCCCAATAATAGTGACTGTAGGCATCGCCTACCTCCGGCGCCTGCAAGTAGGAGAAACGGATAAGCACGTTCGACTGATAAGCCGCGGCACAGGAAATATCCACCGAAGTTGGGAGTGGATTGGCCGATGCGGTGTTGGCGGATTCGATGAATGTGCCGTGTGCGTCGAATGTGGTCCAGGAGGCACCACCGTCGCTGCTTACTTGGAGGTAAATCGGAGCATAGGGGTAACAGCAGTAACGGAAATACTGATCCCATGCAACGCTTACCGACCCCACATTACCAAAATCCAAA
>CALKYI010000337.1 GCA_938003665.1 uncultured Flavobacteriales bacterium | reverse complement strand
GCAACATGCCCAATCCCAGGTTGCACGGATCCATTCTACGCAGAATTCGATTTGGCAGCTACTGTTGATGACGGCTCTTGCATGACGCCAGTGGTATTTGGTTGCATCTACGAAGCAGCTGAAAACTACAACGCTGAGGCGAACACAGACGACGGTTCTTGTGTATTTGAGTTGAATGCCTGCCCAGGCGATTTGGACGGCGATGGATTGGTGGCAACACCTGACTTGTTGCAGTTCTTGTCTGTCTTCGGCACCGACTGCGAATAAGCGCGACAACAACGAACAATTTTATGGAAAGCCGGTTCCCTTACAGGGGCCGGCTTTTCTATTCTTGAGCGCCGCCTCTTCTCCCTACCTTTGTCCCGTGGAAAAACTCGTTGAAGCCCGATTGCCCGTTCCCAATGCGCAATTCACCATGATTGCGTTTGGAGAAGAGGGTGATTTGCATCCGCACATTGCCCTTGTGGCGTCGTCTGCCGATGGTGCGGCAGTTCCGCTAGTGCGTGTGCACAGCGAGTGCATGACAGGCGATGTTTTCGGATCAACGCGCTGCGATTGCGGGCAGCAGTTGGACTTGTCCCTGGCCCAGATTGGAGCCGAAGGGGGCTGCTTAATCTACCTGCGCCAAGAGGGCCGTGGCATCGGGCTGGTCGAAAAACTGAAGGCGTACAACCTCCAAGATGAGGGGATGGATACCATCGAAGCGAATGAAGCCCTCGGGCATCAAGCGGATGCTCGCTCGTTCGATGTGGCAGCAGAGATTTTGCGCACACTGGGCATGCTTGAGGTGCGGTTGCTAACCAACAACCCACAGAAAGTGAAAGAGCTTGAAGAAAACGGAATCCGCGTTCAAAAACGCGAGCCCGTGGTGATTACCCCGGTCAAAGAAAACGAAGCCTACCTCGCCGTCAAAAAGGCGGCAATGGGGCACTGGCTTTAATATGCCAAACCTACATGGAGATGGCGTGCATGAGTTCCATGCACACGATGGCTCCCACCGTTCCGACGGCATAGCCCAAAACGGCAAGAAGGACGCCCACTGGAGCCAGGGCAGGAGAGAAGGCACTCGCTACAATGGGGGCACTGGCTGCGCCGCCCACGTTGGCTTGGGAGCCTACCGCGACGAAGAAGAAGGGGGCCTTGATGATTTTGGCGACGCTCAATAGCACGATGATGTGCGTGAGCATCCAAATGAGGCCAATTAAAATAACAGACCAGTAAACGTCCCAGTTGTGGTACAATTCCACCACGTCCATCTTCATGCCGATGGTCGCGACGAGGATGTACAGGAACACGCTGCCCAATTTGCTCGCCCCAGCGCCTTCATAATTGCGCAGGCCGGTGAAGCTCAAGCCAATGCCGACAGCGGTAGCCGTCACGACAATCCAAAAGAACCCCTGCTCCAAGCTGCTCAAGAATTGAACGAAGCTATCGGGGTTGCGTTCGAGGATGCCCCCAAACCACCCTTTGAACGTAGGCCCGAGGACGTCCGCTGATACGTGCGCTACGGCGACGGAACCGAAGGCCACAGCGCCGATGATCATCAGGTCCGTGAACGATGGCACCCGGGCAATGCCCAACTGGAAGGCTTCAACTTTCTTTTTGAGTTCATCTACGGCTGAGGCATCT
>CALKYI010000336.1 GCA_938003665.1 uncultured Flavobacteriales bacterium | reverse complement strand
CTGCAGAATGGAATGTGAATGTAAATCCCAAACATGCCCCCAAGTTCGCTCCAAATTCCGCCTAACTTGCTCTCATGGAATGGGAAGTTCGTTGGCCCGATGGACGGGCGGAGCGCGTTTCGCCTCAGGCGGGCGAAGCGTGGGATTGGAAACCCGTTGGTCCCGGCGTGTACCATGTGCGCATGGGCACGAAAAATTTGCGCATCGAAACACTGGAAGGGCCCGACGCTGATGGCCACGTTCGCATCCGTGTGAACGGCGTGGAGCACCAACTGCAGGTGTTGGACGACCAGAAAATGCTCCTGGAGTCGATGGGCATGAGCGCCGGCGCCGAGGCGGTGGAATCGGCGGTAGAGGCGCCCATGCCAGGCAAGGTGCTCGAGGTCAAAGTAGCCGCGGGCGATGAGGTTGCCGCAGGCGATGCGCTGTTGGTCCTCGAAGCGATGAAGATGGAAAACGTACTCCGCGCGCCACGTGATGGCAAAATCGAACGAGTGGACGCCCAGGTGGGCGCGGCCGTTGAAAAAGGCGCGGCGTTGGTTACATATGAAACGAATTGATCATGCGTTGGAAAAACATGAGAAGTGCAGTGAAGAGCGGACTCCTCGGTGCAGCCCTCGCCATTGGTGGCGGCTTGGCACACGGCCAGAGTTGCGACAATCCCATTCCGATTTGCGGTGACATCCCAGAACCGTTGTCGTTGAGCTTCGTCCAGTCACTCGACGTGGCTTGCGTGAATTCCCCCTACGTCTCCGTGCTGGAATTCATGACCAATGGCAACGTGGTCAACACCGGGAATGCTACCATTGAAGTGGGCGGCGTTGCGTGTGAAACGGACGGCGTGGACGATGTGATTGAATTGGTGGTGGTGAAACCCGACCCGCAAGCCTTGTGCGATGTGGACGCTTATGAGGTGGTAGCCACCTGCGGTGAAACGGGCGGTTCGTTCACGGTGGTGACCGACGACCTGCTCCCCAACACGACATACTTGATTTTGGTTGGCACGGCCCACGACCCTTCGTTGACGCCGTGCAACTTGACCCTGTTTTTGTCCGGCCCTGCGGTGTCCATTGATGCATGCTGCACCACCAACATTGCCCCCGGTCAAAGCGTGACCCTCACCGTCACAGGCGGGGACGAAGACCTCGGATACACCTGGTTTCCCGACTTGGGTTTATCGTCCACAACGGATGCCGAAATCATCGCTTCGCCCTCGGTCACCACTACCTATTCGGTCTCCGGATTCTTCGGTGGTTGCCAGCACACTGACGCAGTGACGATTACGGTAGGTAATCCGGTGGGCATCCCCACCAGCTTCACCCCGAACGGCGATTTGATCAACGATTTATGGAACATCGATGGACTGTCCCAGTACAATCAAGCGGACGTTCGGATCTACGATCGATGGGGCCAATTGTTCTTCCGCAGCGGATGTTACGCTCAAGCTTGGGACGGTAAGAACCGCGGCAAGGATGTGCCGGTCGGAACGTATTACTACGCCATTGACTTCAATGACCCGCAACTCGTGGGAATGGAGACGGTCACCGGCTTTATCAGCATCATCCGATGAGAAAACTCACCCTCCTCCTCCTTGTTGTGGCGTCGGCGTTGTCATCGGCTCAAGCCCAGCAACTCCCCGTCCGCGCCACCGCGATGATGAACCCCTTCCAGGACCACGCCGCGGCAGCGGGTGTACTGGGGTGCATGGATTTGCACATGGGGTTTCGCAACCAATGGTCGGGCATTGACGGTGCTCCCCAAACCTCGTTTGTCAACCTGCACGGCCAGATGGAAGGCCAAAACAACGACTTCCACGGGATCGGTATTCGCGTGGAGGATGATGCGGCGGGCGCCTGGGGCTACACTTCGGTGAACGCGGCCTACGCCTACAACTTGCGCCTTTCGAGTGGCGCTCGATTGGCTGCAGGCATCAGCGCTGGCTTCTTCCAGCACCGCCTAGAATTTAGCCTGCTGGACATGCCAGAATTGCAGGTGGCGAACGATCCGGCCGTCTTTGGCGACCAACAATTCATTGTGCCCATCCTCGACGCGAGCCTCTGGTACTACGACCGCGACAAGTACGCGGGTCTGACCATCCAAAACGTGACCCAACCGTCGATGGAAAAGATCAGCCAGTTCGGCAAGCTGCGTCGCCAGTTGGTGGTGCTTGCCGGTTCCGAAGTGGAACTCGACGGTCGTTGGATGTTCCTCCCTTCAGCACAGGCGCGTCTCGGCTCAGGGGTTCCGCCTGCAGCCGAAGTGCTAGGACTGTTCAAGTACGACGAAGTGGTTGGTGTCGGATTGGGCTACCGTTCGCAAAGCGCGCTTCTTGTTGCGGCCCAAGCCAAAGTGCTGGACTACCTCAGCATCGGTTACGCCTACGAACTAAATGTGTCGCCGCTGGCAGGGGCCGGTGGGGCCAACACCCATGAAATTGTCATCGGCATCAACGCGTGCTCAGGCCGTCCGGCAGGCCGAACCATTCCGTGCCCAGCTTACAATTGATCCATGAACGTCTACTCCAACAAACAACGTTGGAAGCGGGTGCTTCTCGTCGCGGCTGCGGTTATCGTGGTGGCGACGTTGTGGTACTCCAATGACATTGCGCAGCGCATCCGCGTGGAGGAGCAGACGAAGGTGAAGTTGTGGTCGGAAGCCATCGTCCAGCGTGCGGCGTTGGTGGGCTACACGCAGCAATTGTTTGAGGAATTGGGCGGCGAAGAACGCCAAAAGGCCGACCGCCTCGCGGACGCTTACCGCCTCATCAACAACCCGCCCCGGGGGATGGACCTGACGTTTATCACGGATTACCTCTGGTCCAACAAGACCATTCCGGTGCTGATTTTTGACGAGAGCGACGAGTTGCTGTATCGGGTGAATGTCGACCGCGGCGTCGACTTGGATTCGTTGAAGGCCACGATGCGTGCTGCGAACGAACCGATCGTGTTCAACGACGTGGGCCACACCATTTACTGGAGTGAAAGCCTGCGGTTCAGCGAACTCAAGGACGTGATGCAGGACCTCATCGATTCGTTTATCAGCGAGACCGTCCTGAACAGCGCCTCGGTTCCCGTCGTCATGACGGACAGCACCCGCACATCGGTGGTGCATTTTCAACGCGTTGACTCTGCAGCCGTAGCGGACCCCGCTCGCCTAGAAGTGTTGCTGGCCGATATGTCGTCCTCCAACGATCCGATTGCGGTGGATTTACCCGGCGAAGGCCGTCAGTACATCTACTTCGCCGACTCCATCGTCTTGACACAACTCCGCTATTATCCATTGGTCCAGCTCGTTTTGATTGCGGTTTTTGCGCTGGTGTCGTACCTGATCTTCAGCAGCTTCCGCCGCGCCGAGCAAGACCAAGTGTGGGTGGGGATGGCCAAAGAAACCGCTCACCAACTCGGCACGCCGCTCAGTTCGTTGATGGCGTGGGTCGGATTGTTGGAAGCGGAGGGCGTGCGCACGGATTA
>CALKYI010000335.1 GCA_938003665.1 uncultured Flavobacteriales bacterium | reverse complement strand
CGCTGGTTCGACGTCATCCACCACCACCTGCCCTGTAAGCACGGTCCGCAGATCGTTCATGTATCGCTCTTGAACGGCCAATGCGTTTAGCGCACTGTCCGCACGCAACTCCGCATCGATGGCGCGCATCCGACTAGCCTCACTGACATACCCAGGCACGATGTATTCACGAAGTGGCGTCCACGCTACGATGAGGTAGGTCAGGCCTGCCACTGCGATCAACAGCGCGCTAGAAGTGGCGGCCAATCCCCACCGATTAACGGTCATTTGCCACCGTTCCTTGTAGGATTGTTCCTCGTGCAGAACCAAGCGGTAGCGCTTGAACCAGCGTTCGCGGAAGTCGTTGAATTGTGCCATAGCTGGGAACAAATATCGCGGAATACACAAAAAGGCATCGTTTGGTCGCCGTGTTTGGAATAATTTAGCGGATTCTGCGTTGAGCACCTGTCCATGGGACCAAATAAGATGAGCAAACACGGGATGTTGGGATGGGGGATGGCTTTCCTCCTCATGGTAACGGGATGTTCCACGACGCGGGACGGCTTCGCCTACCGAGCCTACCACAACATGCACGCCAAGTACAACGGATTCTTCTACGCCACCGAGGCGATGAAGGAGGCGGAGCAAGTACTGAACGAAGGCTACGAAGAGAACTGGGACGAGATCCTCCCCATCTTCCCGCCAGTTGACGAGACAACCGCTCAGCAAGTGTACCCCTTGATGGAGCGTGCCATTGAGAAGTGCACGAAGGTGGTCGACAAGCACACCATGTCCCCGTCTCGCCGTGAACAAAAGGACTTGAAGCGCCCCGAGCTCAACAAGTGGATTGACGACAATTACGATGTGATTGCGCGTGCGCATTTGATCAAAGGGGAAAAGGAAAAGGCCCTTGAGGTGTTCCAGTACCTGGTGCGAACCTTGGATTACCCCGACGCACAGGCGTGGTCCAACGCCTGGATGGCCCGTACGTACATGGCGTTCGACGACCGGGTCCGCGCCAGCAACACCCTCATAAAGGCCGCTCAGGTGAAGCGCGTGGAGGACCCAGAGGTCATGGTTTATGTGCACGAGGTGTACGCTGCGTTTCACCTCAAACACGGTGAGATCGAGGCCGCCATTGAACAACTGGAAGAGGCGTTTGACTACGCAGAAAAGCGAAAGGACCACGCGCGCTTGCTGTTCATTTTGGCTCAGTGCTATGAGGCGGCCGGACAATCGGAGAAAGCCATCGAGCGCTACAACGAAGTGGTGGACTTACGAACGCCGTACGAGTTGGAGTTTTACGCCAAAATCAAGCAGGCGATGGCGTTTGACCGGCGCGAAACCGATAGCGAACCCATCATCGAGTTGCTGGAGGAGATGTTGGAAGATGACAAGAACGACATTTACCAGGACCAGATTTTTTATGCGCTCGCCACTTTGGCGTTGGAGGAGCGCCGCCGCGATGATGCGATGGGGCTGCTGAAGGAGTCCCTGTTGGTGAATGACGAAAACACGCGCCAACGCATGAAGAGCTACCTCATGCTCGGCGACCTCTACATGGAGGACTTGGACTACACCAACGCCCAAGCATACTACGACAGCGCGCGCACTTTCATGGAGGACGAGAACGAGCGGTTTGATGAGGTCGATGCCATGGCGGACAACCTCACGGAACTCGTCACCAACTTGAACACCATCGCCGAGCAGGACAGCCTGCTCGAGATTTGCGACCTTCCAGAAGATGAGCGTGACGACCGCATCGCGGAAATCATCGCTCAATTGGAAGAGGAGGAAGAGGAGCGAAAGCGTGCGGCGGAGGCAGCAGCGGCTGCGGAATTGGCCAACGCCGGCGACCAAGGCTCGGGCATGTTCTGGCCCTACAACGCCCAACTCAAGGTGGCCGGCCGACGGAATTTCCGCGACTACTGGGGCGATCGCCCGCTCGAAGACAACTGGCGACGTTCGCTGAAAATGGACGTGGCGTTCTCGAATGAAATGGGTGTTGGCGAAGAAGAAGCCGGGGCCATTGAGTCAGTCGAGGACGGGTTAGTCCCAGGCGAAATTCCAAGTTTTGACGAATTAATGGCCGGTTTGCCGTGCGACAGCGCGGAGCGTGAGAACGCAGTGGCCATGATCGCAGAAGCGTATTACAACGCGGGCCTCGTGTACAAAGAGAAACTCTCGGATTTGGAAAACGCGATCGACACGTGGACGGAGTTGACCGAACGCATGGATGAGAGCGAGTTCCACCCCACGACGTATTACCAGTTGTACCGAACCTACCTCCAGCGGGAAGTGGAAGAAAACTACCAAAGCCCGTTCTGTGAAACATGCAACTCGGATTACTGGAGCGCACAAGTTCTTGAGCGATACCCGGACTCCGAATGGGCTATTCTCATCGAGAATCCGGACTTTGCAGACCAGGAGGAGGTGCGCCGAGAAGAAGAACGGCTGTCGTACGAAGAGTTGCTTCAGCGGTACTATGCCAAAGCATACCAGGAGGTGTTGCTCGCAGCCGATGAAATCATCAATTACAATCCCACCAACAACTACGTCTGCAAGTACCGCTTGCTGCGCGCACAAAGCATTGGCGGCCTGAGCGCTCGGACCGGTGGTGACCGACGGGCGTACTTCGAAGCCTTGCAGTTGGTGATTCGGGAATGCCCCGAGACGGAAGAAGCGGAGTTTGCTCAAGCACTGCTTACAGCTTTGAATGGCAGCTCGCGCGACTCGGAACAAACAGAACAAACAGAGGAAGCGACTGAAGAGGTCGTGGTGTGGGAGCACAAACCCTACCTCACACACTACTTCGGCATGCTCGTGCCGGTTGGCCGGGGCAATGTCGAGGAGTTGCGCGCAACAATTGCAGACTTCAACAGCGAGTTTTTCGCCTCCAACGAACTGCGTGTGACTGCCAATTTGATCAACCGCAACTTCCAGATTGTGCTCGTCAAGGACTTCAAGCGGCAGGATTACAGCTTGGACTATTACGAGGTCTTCACCAACAACACCGCCCAGCTCGGGGCAATCAACACCTCTGGTTACGCCCTGTTCACCATTTCGACCGAGAACTACATCGAGCTCTTCAAAAACAAAGAGATGGACAGCTACCAACGCTGGTTCGAAAAGGTGTACTTGGAAGGAGGTGAGTGACCCTTAGTGGTTTAGCGGGTTTCGAATTACCTTTGCGCCATGCTTGGAACCACCAAAAAGTCAATGAAACCAGAAACGTCATCGGATAACGCGGTCAACCGAATCGCGAAAGGCACCACCTTCGAAGGGGTGCTCCGCAGTGAAAACAACGTCCGCATCGACGGAACGTTCGAAGGAGAACTTGTTACCAAGGGCCGTTTGGTCATCGGAAACTCAGGGCGAATCAAAGGCTCTGTGTCTTGCGCTCACTGCGAGACAGAAGGAGAAATGGAAGGGAACATCCTTGTCCAGGAACTCTTCGTTTTGAAAGCCTCTGCAAAGGTCCACGGCGACATCCAGTACGGCCAACTCTCTGTCGAGAACGGCGCGCAGGCCACGGGTAACTTGCACTTGACCTCCAAGGTCAAGGACATCAAGGACGCGGGACGCGACAAACAGCAAGTGGCTTCCAAAGCGAACGCCCAGCAGCCAGCCGCGGTATAACCCCGCAGCACTTGGCACCCCAACCTCCGAAGCGGAATCCGCAATCCGGCACATTCCTGCGGTTTTCCGGCATGGCATTCACCATGGCCGGTTCCATCGGCGTGGCCGTTTGGTTGGGGCGCAAGTGGGACCTCAGCAGCGGTCACGAATTTCCCCTCGGAACCCTACTCGGTGGGGTGTTGGGAACCGTAGCCGCCATTTGGATGGTGATCAAAGAGTTGTCGAAATAACCCAACTACCATGCGTTTCCCTGTGAAACTGGCTGTGGCCAATGCAACCTTGCTTGGAGCGGGGATGGTCATTCCACCGTTTGCCCCTTTTGCCTCCACGTGGGTGTGGGTGGCCGTGGTGTGTTGGTACTTTGGGCTGACCTTGTTGCTAAACCGCTGGATTCAATCCGCTATGCACCGATCGTCCATGCAATTCATTACAGCGGTGAATGGTTCGACGGCGGTCAAGATGTTTTCAAGTCTTACCCTCGTCACGGCGTACCTCGTTTTGGTCGGGGGAACGTACCGGGTGCATTTTGTCTTGGGGCTGTTTGTGGTGTTCGCTGTGAACACGGTTTTGCTCGTTGTTGAATCGCAAAATCATGCGCCTCGCGACCCGAATTGAAGATTTCCACTTCCGCAGGTAAAGAAATTCGCAAAACTTCGATGCTGCCTGTGTTCTGTGAATTACTTTTGCGCCGAATTCAGCCCAACCGCCAACAATGAATCGCCTTTTTAGTTCATTCAAGGCCCTGCTTGCCGCCTTGCTTCTCCTCTCTGGAACAGCGCTCTTGGCTCAAGACCACGGCCACGCTGATGAGCACGACGCGCATGCTGAGCATGCCGAGCACGATGCCCACGCTCACGGCGCTGAACACAGCGAGGCGGATGCCGACCACGGCCACGAAGGCGACCACAGCGAGGAAGCACACGATCACGGCGCCCACGCGGACCATGCTCACGACGAGCATGCGCACGGCGATCACGCTGACCACGCCCACGATGAAGAGTTTGTAGAGGGCACCTTTATCATCCACCACATTGCAGACGCGCACGACATCCACCTCTTCGGTGATGTCCACATCCCACTTCCCGTCATTCTGTACATCGAGGGCCAGGGAGTGAAGGTGTTCATGAGTAGTGCCTTCGAAGGCCACGGCCACGGCAATAAGACGTGCGAGTTGGACGGGATCTCGTACACCATGCACGCAGAAGATGGTGCGGCTGCGGACGGCACCCCGGTTGTTTCTGGTCAAATCACTGCTGCTTCTGCAGGTGCCGCCTTGACAGTTTATGACTTCTCCATCACCAAGTCC
>CALKYI010000334.1 GCA_938003665.1 uncultured Flavobacteriales bacterium | reverse complement strand
GGCTGAACATCCGTAGCGCAAAGGGTTGCCAGAAGGTTTTGGGATCTGTGCCGATTTCATTGGAAACGACCAGGTGGCTTTAGTGCTCGGTGATAACATCTTCTACGGGAAGGGTTTTGGCCGTCAACTCCGCGCGAATACCGACCCCGACGGGGCCATCGTCTATGCTTATTATGTCAACGATCCCGAGCGGTATGGCGTAGTCACGTTTGACGAAAACGACAAAGCCGTGATCATCGTGGAGAAGGCGCTGGATCCGCCGTCCAATTACTCGGTGCCGGGCTTGTATTTCTATGACAACGACGTGGTGCGCATTGCCGCTGATTTGAAACCAAGTGCACGAGGTGAATACGAAATCACCGATGTAAACAAGGCCTACCTCGATGCGGGGAAGCTGTTTGTTTCAAAGATGGACCGGGGAATGGCTTGGCTGGATACAGGTACCCATGCTTCATTGATGCAAGCCTCTCAGTATGTTCAAGTCATTGAAGAACGCCAAGGCCTGAAGATCGGGTGCGTTGAAGAAATCGCCTGGCGCATGGGCTACATCGATGATGCCGCGTTGGAAGCCGTGGCGCAACCCCTTCAGAAATCTGGATACGGTGATTACCTGCTCGAACAATTGAAGCGGGGACGGAGTAATTTTTGAACATGATGCATCCCAACCTCTCGCGGCTCAAATCGGCTGCAGATCAAGCTTTGTCGGAGTTTTTGAGCCAATGGCCGAGCGCCGCAGGCGACGGATTGTACGCACCTATTCACTATTTGATGGAGCTGGGTGGAAAACGCTTGCGTGCTGTGCTGGCCTTGTCCGCCGCAGAAGCAGAAGGAGCGCCATATCAAGTGGCGATGCCGGTGGCCATGGGGGTCGAATTGTTTCACAACTTTACCCTGATGCACGACGACATCATGGACGCGGCCCCGTTGCGCCGAGGCCAGGCCACGGTGCACAAAAAATGGGACGAAAATGCCGCGATTTTGTCCGGTGACGCGATGTACACTTTGGCG
>CALKYI010000333.1 GCA_938003665.1 uncultured Flavobacteriales bacterium | reverse complement strand
TGATTACGCCGCGGCGTACGATGCCCTCGATTTCAATCCGAACGGCTGCATTTCTCTTCCCCAGTCAATCGGATGAGATGCACTTGCGACAGGACCAGGAGCCCCAATCGGCACTCCAGGAGGCAGCGCCACCTTGAACATCACCGTGGATAACGGCATCAGTTTGTCCGTGGATGTTGCGGACGCAGTGGCTTGCAACGACATCACCGTCACGACCGGAGCATTCAACGCGTGCGACGGCATGGGGCGCGAATTGTCCGTTTCCGGGGACATCACGCTCGGTGCAACCTCCACCTTTGACGGAGGTGCAGGTACGCTGAAAATGGCGGGTCTGACCTTGCAAACCCTCGACGCGAACAACTACAGCGATCCAACGAGCACAAAGGTTCAAGTCAATAACCTGCAGGTACTGAAGAACAAAGTCACCAAGGTTTCGGGCCACGTACGCATGAAGCCGGGAGGCGCGATGACATTTGACGACCTCGCGGTGAATGACGAGCTCGCCCTCGACACAGAGAACGCTTCGAGCATCACGTTCGAGTCCAACGCAGCTTCCGGCACTTCTGGAATCGGACCTTGCGCCGCGTCCAACTTCGCGAACGGTACTTCCCAAGAGTTCACCTTCCAGCGCTATATACCAGCCGATACCGATGGGTCAACGTGGGTAAACATCGGCGCTTACGTCACCGGAACCACGGTATCCGACTGGACGGCGGCCAATCCTAGTATGCTCATCTTTAAATACATGGAGAGCAATTACGGCTCCATTGGAGCGGGGTGGAGCTACCTGTGGGACGGCACCACCGAATTGACGCCGGGATCGGGCTACATGGCCTTGATTCCTCAAAACCAAGACGCCCTCATCAGTGTAACGGGGGCCTTCCAGATTGGCGACGTGGACATCGACTTGACATTTACGGATGACCCCAGTCAGAGCAACAGCACGGTAGATGGCTGGAACCTCGTTTCCAACCCGTACCCTTCAGCGGTTGACTTGGCACAGGTCATTTCACGTGTCGATGGTGTGGAGGCATTCTACATTTATGACAACACGGGCGCCGGCGGTTACACCACCGTCAACGAGAACGGCGTGGGAGGCTCCGATACCCTGGACGTTGGTCAGTCCTTCTGGGTCAAGGTGAGCGCAAATAAGACCCTCACGTTCCAAGAATCGGACAAAGTCACGGGGTCGAATACCATCATCCTGGCGCTGCCTGAGACGTTCAAAGGTTCCATTGGCG
>CALKYI010000332.1 GCA_938003665.1 uncultured Flavobacteriales bacterium | reverse complement strand
TCAGCAATGACGGCGTCGATTTCTCCCGCCGCTTCGGTCGCTTCCCAACGTTCCACAAGCGGGGCGAATGACCACGCATAATTCAAGGCATCAGGCCCGTAGTACACCCATTCGATGAAGAGGCTTCGCGCCAGCATGTACGGGTTGCGTTCAGCGTTTGCCGCTTGCATTTTGCTGATCAACTGCATCCACGGCACGTTGTCTGCTTCCGCAGCCCGGGCCATGAATTCCGCTTCGAGTTCGAGCTTTTTGCCTACGGCATCCAATTCGTTCAAGCCCTTGTTTTGCCCAATCCACTTCTTCCAAGCGTTGGCGATGGAGCTTTGCTTGTCCGCATAGGCGATGCGCAACGCAGGCGAACTCGCGCGCGCGGCGTTGACCACCGCCAAGGAGGCATCCCGCATTTCGATTCGGGCGGGGTTCAAGTGTTCCACTACGTAGGTCACCGCATCGCTGGTCAAGTACTGCTCGGTCCGACCTGGAAATCCAAAAACCATGGTGAAATCGCCTTCTTTGACGCCACCCAGGTCCACCGGGAAATGGTGTTTGGGCTGAAAAGGAACGTTCGACTCGCTGTAATCCGCCGGTTCATTGTTGGCGTCCGCATAGATGCGGAACATGCTGAAATCCCCCGTGTGGCGTGGCCACACCCAGTTATCGGTGTCCCCGCCGAATTTTCCCACCGCCGAAGGAGGCGCCCCGACCAAGCGCACGTCACGGTAAGTTTTCGTGGTGATCAAGTAAAAGCTGTTGCCGAAATCAAAGGCCACCACCTCGGCGTCAAGGCCGGTGCCATCCGTGGCTTGCGCTACCAAATCTGCTTTCGCCGCTTGGGGGTCCTCCGCGTTGCGCACAATCTCCGTGACGTCCTCGATGCGGTCAATGAACGTGGCTACCAAATTCGGATTGGCCAACTCCTCGGCACGCGTCATTGCCCAGAAGCCATCGGTCAAATAGTCGTTTTCCACGGTGCTGTGGTACGCAATCTCACCATACCCGCAATGGTGGTTGGTCAACAGCAGCCCTTCCCCGCTGATCATCTCTGCGGTGCATCCGCCGTTGAAATGCACAACGGCATCCTTCAAGCTGCCTTCGTTGATGCTGTAAATGTCCTCTGCAGTCAAGTGCAGCCCCATCGCTTGCATGTCTCCTTCCACCGCTTGGAGCAGCGTCGGGATCCACATGCCCTCTTTGGCCTGAATGGTGGCTTGGGACAAGGCAAATGTGCTGAGCAAAAGGACGGGAATGAATCGGTTGATCATGGGTTTCGATTTCGTATTGCGGGGTTGAAGATAAGAAGGCCGGAATTAGCTTTGTGACCATGGAGTTGAACGTTGATTTCCGGTCGGACACGCTGACCCGCCCCACCCCGGCCATGTTGGATGCGATGCACGCTGCCCGTACCGGGGACGATGTCTTCGCTGAAGACCCCACCACTGAGGCCTTTCAACAACGGTGTGCGGACCTATTTGGCCACGAGGCGGCCTTGTTCTGCCCTTCCGGCACCATGACCAACCAAATCGCTATCAACGTGCACGTCCGGCCCGGGGACGAGGTCATTTGCGATCGGATGGCGCACATCTACAACTACGAAGGTGGCGGCATCGCGCGCAACTCAGGTGCTTCCGTTCGGCTGTTGAACGGCGACCATGGGCGATTCAAATGGGAAGATGCTGCGGCGGAAATCAACCCACCTGACAGCCACTATGCCCGCACTTCCCTCGTGTGCATCGAAGACACGTGCAACCGCGGCGGTGGAGCGGTGTGGGACGTAAAGGACATTCAGGCCATTCGCGAAGGCTGCGACGCGGCGGGCATACCCTTGCACCTCGACGGAGCACGGTGTTGGAACGCCATGGTGGCACGCTCAGGAAACACGCTGCCAACTGCAGCGGACTGGAAGACCTACGGACAGCTATTCGATTCCATCTCCGTGTGCTTCTCAAAAGGCCTCGGTGCCCCGGTTGGATCGGTACTCATCGGCTCAAAATCCTTCATCGCAGAGGCCCACCGTGCCCGAAAGGTATTCGGCGGCGGGATGCGCCAAATCGGTGTATTGACGGCGGCCTGCGACCTCGCCTTGGACCACGAATTGCCTCGGCTTCAAGAGGACCACATCCGAGCCAAGCAGATCGGCGATGCGCTCACAGGACTGAGCCGGGTCACATCCGTAGATCCCGTCGAGACCAACATTGTCATTTTCGAAATCGCCTCAGGCTTGACAGCTGCAGAATTCGTGGAGGCTGCGGCTCAGGATGGCATTCACTGCTTCGCCTTCGGACCCCAGCGGGTGCGCTTGGTCGTCCACCGAGATTTGAATCAAGAGCAGATCGACGCCACGTGCGCGGCGTTAACGCAATCCGTGCTGAACCGCTAGTTGGCGGACGATGACGCGTTCATCGTCTTGGAACTGCAACACGTACTGACCGTTTTTCCAGCCGGCCACGTCGAACACGGCTGTTGAGCTGCCCATCCATTGTGTGGACGCTACTTCACGTCCAGCCAAATCAAAGGCACGAACGGTCCAACCGCTCGGCCCCGGGTCGACTTCGAAGAACACATCTTGGGCCGACGGGTTGGGGTACAACACGGCATCGCCCAGCCCGACTTCACCAACCCCAACCGAGCAGTCGTGCACCGTCAGGATCATGGCATCGGCGAATTCACAACCGGAGTCGGTCGTTCCGCTGAGGACGATGCTGTACGTCCCAGGCGCAAAGTCCCCTGGCGAAACGTAAAAGAACTGGTTGTTGGAACCGTCTTGCCATTCATAATCGTAGCCGAGTGGTCCATAAATGAGCAACGGCTCATCCTCGCAGATGATGGTGTCGTTGCCAATGGTGAAATCACTGGGCTCCACCTCTGGAACAAATGCCGTCACTGGGTAGGCACAGCCGTTGGCATCGGTCAAATTCAACTGGTAGGTCCCCGGTGACAGGCTGTCGAGGTTTTGCTGTTCAGAGGTGAACTCATTGGGGCCCGTCCATGCAAAGGTGTACGGATCCGAAGCGCCTTCCACCTCAATTCCAATGGCCCCGTCCGAGGCCGCTTCGCAACTCGCTTCGGTCACCGTGGTACTTACGCTCCACGCCTCTGGCGCAGCAACGGTGCGCTCAATGGTGAATTGCGTACCGCAAGTCGTGGTAATGTCAGCCGTGTACACCCCTGGGGCGAGGTCAAAAATCCACGAATCGGACGAAGAGTACCCATTAGGCCCTGACCACGTACAATCAAAATCAGAGCCGCCCTCGTTGATGTAGGCTAATATGAACCCATCTGGTGCCGTGTCTTTGTCCAATGGGCACGCCACATTGCGCACCTGAGCATCTGCCGACGAATCGAATGATTCGGATGTGAAGACCGACACATCAGCATCGCCGGTTTGACCTGCCCATCCATCCACTTGGATGTAGTACGTTTCACCCACTTCCAAGCAGCTCGTGTACATCGTCGAACGGTAGCCCGCGCACCAGTCATCATTGGCCCCGACCAGCTCATACGTAGAGAAATCACCGCAATCGGTGGCCCGGTATAAGGCCAACTGGGTATCGAATGTTGAAGAATCCGAGCATGTTGTGATGGTCACGGGATCCGTGGTCTCTGGCGTGAAGGTCAACCAAACGGAGCTCGAGGCGTACCCGTCCGAGCCGCACCATGAACCAGGCAAGCTGCACGAACCGCTTGGTGCTGGGCCTGGGCTCATCTCTCCCGATTCAACCGTGCCTCCACCTGAAGTCACCAAAACGGATTCGCCGTTTACTTCAATGGGTGCCGCGTCGCACGGGACGTCGTTATCAATGAACAAACTCTCCCCTGCCGTAAATGTCCACACGTTTCCGTACCCGGTACCATTGAAAATTCCAGAGATGATGCCGTCCATGTAGAGGTCAAACCGATTGCCGCCGTCGCCGTAGCTATCCACGTGAATCAAATCCACTACTGTGCCTTCCGCCACACAAAAAGGTCCTTCGGTGTAGATGGCGTTGTTGCCGTAGGTGGTGCCGCCATTGCCGCCGTTGCCGGCTCCGTCACACCCTACATTGGCCGAATTACCACCGCTGGCAATGAAATTTTCACCTCCGCACTCCTCTCCGGTAGGCGTAAGCTCCCAGTACAATTCATACCCCCATGGATCCGTATCGATAACGAATTCGATGGCCACTTCGCCTGCTTCGCACTGCGCCTGAGCGCCAGGAAGGGAGAACACAAAAAGGGAAGCGAACAACAAGAAAAATGCAGGTAAATCGTAACGCATCGCGCTGGGGTAAAGGTTTGGATTTCGAATATACGCGAATTGGATTCACTGGCATCAACCGCTAGCTTTGCGGTCGTCAATGCTCGTCCTCCTCTCCCCTTCCAAAACCCTTTCTTTCGAGGATGCGCCTCTAGTCGATGATAGCACGGTGCCAGAGTTTCTCAAAGCGTCGGAAAAGCTCATGGCGAATCTGAAGGGGATGAGCACGAAAAAAGTGGAAGGACTCATGAGCGTCAATCCGAGCATCGCTGCACAGACGGTCGAATGGGCGAGCACCTGGAACACACCCTTTTCAAAAGCCAATGCGCGGCCTGCCGCCCACTGCTTCAAGGGCGCCGTCTACACGGGACTTCAAGCCCGTACGTGGAGTGATGCCGACCGCGCGTTTGCTCAGCGTCATTTGCGCATCCTATCCGGTCTTTACGGTGTACTGAAACCCCTTGACCTGATGCAGCCTTACCGCCTTGAAATGGGCCTGCGGTGGAACGTAACCCCAAAAACCAGCAACCTGTATGCGTTTTGGGGAAATCGCATCCAGCAGCGCATTGAAGCCGACGCCAATGGCCTGATCATAAATTTGGCCAGCAACGAATACAGCAAAGCGGCCATCGCCAAATCCTATGCGGGGCGTGTCATCACCCCTGCCTTCAAGGAATTGGTTGGCGCGGAATACAAGGCCAAAATGGCCTATGCGAAGGAAGCCCGAGGCACCATGGCACGGCATATTGTCCAAAACCAATGGACAAACCCGGAAGACTTGAAACAATTCACAGGAATGGGATACGCTTACACCCCCAACCTCTCATCGGCGGACGAATGGGTGTTTACCCGCGACGCCTCAACATCGAAATAATTTCACCATGAAACACATCATAAAAGCGGCAACGCTCTTTTCTCTCATCACCTTGCTCGCCGCTCCCGGCCGAGCCCAAACCACTCCCTCTATGGAATCCATTAGCTACGCCTTGGGCATCTTGTTTGCTAAGAACTTGCAAGACCAAGGCCTCAACGAAATCTCAACCGACGACATGGCCAAAGGCCTCGCCGAGCAAATGGCCGCTTCAGCCAGCATGACCCCTGAACAGGCCAACGCCATGGTGGGTGAATTCTTCCAAGCCAAGAAAGAAGCCGCCGGAGCAGCAGCCAAAGCGGAAAGTGAAGCCTTTTTGGCGGAAAACGCTAAAAACAAGGACGTCAACGTGACCGCATCCGGATTGCAGTACACCCACCTCACCGTCGGAGAAGGCGAAAGCCCCACTGCGGCATCGACTGTGACCGTGCACTACCGTGGCACGCTCATCGACGGCACCGAATTCGATTCTTCGTACAAGCGCGGCGAACCCATCTCGTTCCCTTTGGGCAATGTCATCAAAGGATGGACTGAAGGGCTGCAACTCATGAAGCCCGGTGGTAAGACCAAATTCTACATCCCACAAGAATTGGCGTACGGCGCGAATCCCAACCCGAACGGCCCCATCCCACCGTATGCAGCGTTGATCTTCGAAGTGGAATTGATCTCCTTCCAGTAATCAAGCGCTACTGCATCATGAAAAACCTCGGTTCCGCCGGGGTTTTTTCATGCCCAGCCGGCGCAGAAATTCACTAGTTTGCACTCCATGGACGCATTGATTACAAACGACGCCGTGGTGCTCGGCTTGCTGGTTTCCACACTGGCTTTGGTCTTTTACAGCAGCACCCTTCCTCAGTTTAAGCGGTTTTACACCATCATCCCCACGCTGCTTGTCTGCTACTTCATGCCGGCGATGTACAACAGTTTTGGGCTGGTGGACGGTGAAGCGTCCAATTTGTATTTCGTGGCGTCTCGCTACCTGTTGCCCGCGAGCTTGGTACTGCTCTGCCTGAGCATCGACTTGAAGGGCATTTGGAACCTGGGACCGAAGGCCATCATCATGTTTTTCGCGGCGACCATCGGCATTGTCATTGGCGGACCCCTAGCGCTGTGGACGGTGAGCTTCATCGAGCCTGCGGTATTGGGTGGCGATGCGCCGGACGCCTTCTGGCGTGGGCTGTCGACGGTTGCTGGCAGCTGGATCGGTGGAGGTGCCAATCAGGCGGCGTTGAAGGAAATTTCCATGACCACCGATGACCAGTTTTCTGCAATGCTCATCGTGGATGTGTTCGTGGCGAACCTGAGCATGTACTTTTTGCTGGTCGGAGCGGGCAAGAGGGCTTCGCTAGACAGCCTACTCAAGGCAGATGCCTCAGCCGTGGATGAACTCAAAAAGAAAGTCGAAGCCTTTCAATTGGGCATTGCCCGCG
>CALKYI010000331.1 GCA_938003665.1 uncultured Flavobacteriales bacterium | reverse complement strand
CGCGGGAAGAAACTCACACGCCACCGGGAAAGGGCCTTCCACGTCGAGTCGGCGTTTGCATGCGATGTGTTTTCCGTCAATGCGGAAATTGACCGCAAGTACACGTTGACCTCCTTGGAATTTGCGCGCGCGCTGTTTCAACGGCCCGACGCCGTCTCTCGCATTGAATTGGGCCTGTTTGATGCGGAGCGCAGCGCGGACGTTGCACGGGTGATTCAATCCGCCCTGGAAGCTGCAGGTGAGCCTTGGCATGTGCGGACCCGGGAAGAGAAAAACGCCCTCATCACCCAGACCAACCGCGCCGAAAAATGGGCCACGTTTGTCATTCTCTCGTTCATTTTGGTTGTCGCCGCTTTCAATGTCATGGCCTCGTTGACGATGCTGCTGCTCGAAAAACGCCAGGACATCGAAGTGTTGAGTGCGATGGGCCTGACCGGTTGGCGACTCGAGCAAGTATTCGCTTGGCAAGGCGTGCTGATCAACGCCATCGGAGGATTGGTTGGTGCCGGTATTGGGATGGGCTTGGTCTGGGGACAGCACCAATTTGGCTGGGTCAAACTCCAAGGTTCCGTCATCCC
The DNA here is from genome assembly GCA_938003665.1 of uncultured Flavobacteriales bacterium. Lineage (GTDB taxonomy): Bacteria > Bacteroidota > Bacteroidia > Flavobacteriales_D > Sanyastnellaceae > UA16. Next base: position 689 of record CALKYI010000331.1, on the reverse strand, counting down.
CGCTTACCCGGTTGAGCTGGTCGCCACAGACGTACTGGGAACGTTGGGCGTGGTGGTGTTGATCGGGGGAATTGGGTCCGGCTGGATGGTGCGCAACCTCGTCCGGAGGTTCGCAGCAGCGTAGGAATCAAACGGCTGGCTCGAATGGAATGGTCAGCAACTCATCCAGTTTTGCTCGGACTTCGTCTACTCCATCGAGGGTGACCAACTGCAGTCGGTGCTGCTTGAAGTCCCGCAATCCCTTGAAATAGTTGGCGTAATGCCGGCGCATCTCCACGACGCCTAACCGCTCTCCCTTCCACTCAACGCCTTTGTCAAAGTGCTCACGGGCAGCCGCCACGCGTTCCGCCATGCCCGGTGGAGGGAGGAGTTCGCCTGTGGCCATGTAATGTTTCATCTCGCGGAATACCCAAGGTGCGCCGATGCTCGCACGCCCGATCATGATACCATCCACGCCGTAGCGATCCTTGTATTCCATGGCCTTTTGCGGGGAATCGATGTCTCCGTTGCCAAAGACCGGAATGTGCATGCGCGGGTTGTTTTTCACCTCCGCGATCAGTGACCAATCCGCTTGGCCTTTGTACATCTGAGCCCGGGTTCGACCGTGGATACTAATAGCCTGAATACCAACATCTTGCAGGCGCTCCGCCACTTCAACAATGTACTTGCTGTTTTCGTCCCACCCCAAT
>CALKYI010000330.1 GCA_938003665.1 uncultured Flavobacteriales bacterium | reverse complement strand
TCATTCACCGTTCTATTTACGATCAGGTCAAAAACGTCTTGGTCAGCGCCTACAAGCAATTGAGCATTGGCAACCCCTTGGATCAGAACAACCACGTCGGTCCATTGACCGACCAAGCCGCCGTCCAGATGTACCTCGATGCCCTCCAATCTGTAGAGGACGAAGGCGGCAAATTCGTAGTACAGGGTGGTAAGCTCGAGGGACCGGGCTATGAAAGTGGATGCTACGTAAGCCCATCCATCGCAGAAGCCAGCAACGACCTCGCTATTGTGCAGCACGAGACCTTCGCGCCCCTTCTATTCATCATGCCTTACGATGAATTGGATGAAGCAATTGCCATGCAAAACGGCGTCGCACAAGGATTGTCATCTGCCATCATGACCAACAACGTCCGGGAAGCTGAAGCATTCTTGTGTGCAAGTGGTTCTGATTGCGGCATTGCCAACGTCAACATCGGCACCTCCGGCGCAGAGATTGGCGGAGCGTTCGGCGGTGAAAAAGAAACCGGTGGAGGCCGTGAATCTGGTTCCGATGCTTGGAAAGCATACATGCGCCGCCAAACCAACACGGTAAACTACGGCCGCACTTTGCCATTGGCTCAAGGAATCAAATTCGACCTCGGTTGATGCGGGCGGCGGTCACGATACTGGGCATTGTCCTATTGTCCGCTTGCAGCAATCCTTCCAGTAAACCTGTGGAACGCGAAGTACTTTCCTTTGTGCTGAATGATTCTACACGGGCCCGCGTTCAACTGGACGCGGTCGACGGTGAATGGATTGTACGGAATGGGGGAGAGGCCATCCGGCTCGAGCGGATAAGCGGTGGTCATTACCATGTTCCTGTGTTCAACGGGAGTATCAAAATGATCAATGATACCCAAGGTGCGTGGACCGATTCATTGCGCCCGCAAGGCGCCAATGGTCCTTATCAAGTCGAGGTAGAGCGCTTATCTGAGTCCATTGAAGCCAGTGAAACCATCTCCGGAACCTGGGATGTTTGGTTCGGTGAAAACAGCCTTTTGCAAGAAGGGGAAGCGCGTTCTCAATTGGATCTCCAAACCGTTGGGAACGAAATCCACGGGACCATGCGCACCCCAACCGGCGACTATCGGTACCTCAGTGGTTCATTCGACGGAACTCAACTCGTGCTGCAAACCTTTGACGGTGCGCACCTCTTT
>CALKYI010000329.1 GCA_938003665.1 uncultured Flavobacteriales bacterium | reverse complement strand
GACGGCTACGTATTCGTAAACAACGGACAAGCCCTCACCATTGAGGCCGGAACTGTCGTGAAAGGCATGGCCGGTCAAGGCGCCGATGCAGCAGCATTGATTGTCGCTCGCGGCGGTCAGCTCTTCGCAGAAGGAACAGCCGACTGCGGCATCACCTTCACATTCGAAGCCGATAACCTCGACGGCGCTACACCTTATGACACCCGTGGTCAATGGGGTGGCCTCATCGTTCTCGGTGATGCTCCTACCAACCTCCCTACAGGTGAAGGCCAGATCGAAGGTGTTCCTGCAGATAACGATCGCGCCAAGTACGGTGGATCGAACGCAGCGGACAACTCCGGTGTCATCACCTACGTGAGCATCCGCCACGGTGGAACACAGCTCGGAGCTGCAAACGAAATCAACGGTCTGACGCTCGCTGGCGTCGGAAGCGGCACAACTGTAGATCACGTAGAAGTTTTGGCGAATGATGACGATGGCATCGAGTTCTTTGGTGGAACCGTTGAAGTCAACTACGCGGCTGTGGCCTTTGTAGGCGACGACAGCTTCGACTGGGACCAAGGCTACTCCGGCGGTGGACACCACTGGTTCTCGATCAACGACGCTGACGCTGGTGACCGCGGAGGTGAGTTGGACGGAGACGACAGCCCTGACGTGACAGCGGATGGCATGCCATTTACCCTTCCAATCGTCACGAACTGGACCATGATTGGCCGAGGCGCTGATGCCGGGAAGCAGGGTATGCTCTTCCGCGCCGGCTCGGGTGGCCACGTAAGCGATGCCTTGATCGTGGACTTCCAGGAGGGCATTGAGATTGAAGACAAGCAAGACCCTTCTGACGCTTATGATAAGTGGCAGGCTGGGGACTTGACCCTTTCGAACATTCACGTCCAAGGAGCTACCGAGCTGATTGATTACGACGGCATTCAAGATGCCGATGGTGACGCCAATTTGGATGCCTACGCTGCAAGCAGCAACATCCAACTCGCTGACGTTGGAATTGATTCAGACTGGTCAGCAAATGCCAGCGGTACCTCCTTCCCCAACCCATTCGATCCGGTGCCATCAGCGGATGTGACCTCGGACGGACCATTTGGATACATGGGGGCCTTTGACCCGAACGGAGAAAACTGGTTGGCAAATTGGTCATACCTGGACATCTCTGGCGCTGCCGACGTAGACTTGAATGATGAAGGAAGCAATCCAAACGAAACATGCGATTGCCCTTCATTGGACATGCGCAACGAAGTCATCATCACGGACGATGGCAACGGTACCGGCACGACGACTTGGACATGCGATAACGTTTACTTGCTCGACGGATATGTGTTCGTCAACGATGGACAAGCATTGACCATTGAACCTGGTACCGTTGTGAAAGGCATGGCCGGTCAAGGTGCAGATGCTGCAGCCCTCATCGTAGCCCGCGGTGGGCAAATCTATGCTGACGGTTCCGCCTCTTGCCCCATCACCTTCACGTTCGAGGCAGACCCACTTGACGGCTCTGTTTCCTACGATACGCGTGGTCAGTGGGGCGGTGTAATCGTTCTTGGAGACGCAACAACCAACCTCCCAACCGGTGAGGGACAGATTGAAGGCGTTCCTGCGGACAACGACCGCGCCAAGTACGGCGGATCGAACGACGAAGACAACTCTGGCATTCTCCGCTACGTCAGCATCCGCCACGGTGGAACGCAACTTGGCGCGGCAAACGAAATCAACGGCTTGACCTTGGGTGGAGTTGGTAGTGGAACCATCATCGAACACGTTGAAGTTGTCTCCAATGACGACGACGGAATTGAGTTCTTCGGTGGATCTGTCAATGTCCGCTACGCATCAGTTATGTTCTGTGGTGACGACAGCTTCGACTGGGACCAAGGGTACCATGGTAAAGGCCAATTCTGGTTTACCATCCAAGGTCAAGACGCAGGCGACCGTGGCGGTGAGCTAGACGGTGATGATAGTCCTGACGTAACAGCGGATGGTATGCCATTTGCTATTCCAACGGTTGCCAACTGGACCGTGATCGGACGCGGAAGCAATGTGGGCAACCAAGGTCTCTTGTTCCGTGCAGGATCCGGTGGCCATGTATCGAACGCCATTATCGCCAACATCACAGAAGGGATTGAAATCGAGGACAAGCAAGATCCTTCCGACGCCTTCGATAAGTGGTTGGACGGCGACTTGAGCCTCGCAAACATCGCTTTCGACGGTGTCAATGAGGTCATCGACTACGATGGAATCCAGGTCGCCGATGGTGATGAGCAATTGGACGCTTTCGCTGAAACGGCGAATTTGACAGCGATGACCACCGGTATCGATTACAACTGGGCTACCAATGGAGCCGGCACGGCCTTCTCTAACCCTTTCAATCAAGTACCAGACGCTTCCGTTTTGCTTGATGCAAGCGCACAGCCTACCGATGCCTGGTTCGAAACCGCTCACTACATGGGTGCCTTCGACCCGAACGGTGAAAACTGGCTTGAAGATTGGACGTATGCCGATGACTCAGGCGCCATTGAGGAAGAGGTGGTCGCTTGTGACTGCCCGCCATTGGGTGATCGAAACGAAGTCATCATTTCGGATGCCGACGGCAACGGTACAGGCACGACCACGTGGACGTGCGACAACACCTACTTGCTCGACGGGTATGTATTCGTCAACGATGGTCAGGCATTGACCATCGAGCCCGGTACAGTCATTAAGGGTATGGCTGGTCAGGGTGCTGATGCCGCTGCCTTGATTGTTGCACGTGGCGGTCAGATTTACGCTGACGGTACAGAAACCTGCCCAATTACCTTCACGTTCGAAGCGGATCCACTCGATGGTTCGGTGAGCTACGACACGCGTGGTCAGTGGGGCGGTGTCATCATCTTGGGTGATGCATTGACCAATTTGCCAACAGGCGAAGGACAGATTGAAGGAGTTCCTGCGGACAACGACCGTGCGAAGTACGGCGGTACTAACGATGAGGACAACTCGGGTGTCCTGCGCTACGTGAGCATCCGCCACGGTGGAACGCAACTTGGCGCAGCGAACGAAATCAATGGTTTGACATTGGGTGGAGTTGGAAGCGGAACAACCATCGAATACGTTGAAGTCATCGCGAACGAAGACGACGGTATCGAGTTCTTCGGTGGTTCGGTTGACGTCAAGCACGCTGCGGTTGCCTTCGTAGGCGACGATAGCTTTGACTGGGACCAAGGGTACCACGGCAAGGGCCAGTACTGGTTCGCTTTGAACGATCACACCGTGGGTGACCGCGGCGGTGAGCTCGACGGCGACGACAGCCCGAACGTGACCTCTTCAGGCCAGCCTTACGCTACACCTGAGGTGTACAACGTGACCATGATTGGCCGAGGCATTGCCGCCGGTAAGCAAGGCCTCCTCTTCCGCGCTGGATCAGGTGGTTTCGTAAACAACATGATCATGGCCAATTTCCAGGAAGGCATTGAGATTGAAGACAAGCAAGACCCTTCCGATGCCTTTGACAAGCTCGGAGCTGGTTTGCTTGGTCTCAAGAACATTTGCATGGTCGCTGTGGAGGAAGTCATTGATTACGACGGCAACCAAGTGGATGATGGTGACGAGCAGTTGGACGACTATGCGGCTGCAAACAACATCGCACTCGGTGATCCCGGGATCGACTTCGACTACGGCTTCGACGGCGCTGGTGTTACCGTTGTCAACACCCTCGACCTCACACCGGCCAATGACGTTTCAGTAGACGCTGCAGACTTGGCAACGGATGCATGGTTTGATGCGGCAGCGTACAAAGGTGCTTTCGGACCGTCTGAGAACTGGTTGGATCAGCCTTGGAGCTACCTCGGTCAAGTCGGCATCTTCACAGAAGGCGAGGTATCCGTATTAGGCTGCACGGACGCTGAAGCTGACAACTACGATGCTGATGCCACTGCTGACGACGGTTCTTGCCAATACCTGGGATGCACCGATGCTGACGCTGACAACTATGACGAAACAGCCAACACGGACGACGGCTCGTGCTTGTTCACCGGTTGCTACAACCCTGAAGCCGAGAACTATGATGCAGGAGCCAACACGGGCGACCAAGATGCATTGTGTCAGTTCAACGGTTGCACGGACCCAACGGCCAACAACTACGAAGAAGGCGCCAATACCGACGACGGCTCGTGCCAGTTTGACGTAACGTTCCGCGTGGACATGTGGCACGAGGGAGGAGCCGGCTCTATTGCTGGTGACTTCTCAGCGGATGCTGTCGTAGAAATGGTCTACGCTAACTACTCCGTATACAAGCTGACCATCTCAGCCTCAACAGGCACCATCGCATACGGCTTCTACAATGAAGCCGGCGAATCAGATGGTATCGAGCGAACGGTTGAAGTAACGGGCGCCCTGTCTCTGCCTGCAGTCTGCTTCGGCTTAGAGACAGCTTGTGATGGGTGTACAGACCCAGAATTTGCAGACTTCAACCCGCATGCTGGTGAAGACACAGGTTGCGAATTGGAACCCATTCAGGGATGCACCTACCCTGCCGCTGAGAACTACGATGCCACTGCCACAGTGGAAGATGGCACATGCGAGTTCATCACAGGCAGCGATTGTCCCTCGGACATCAATGGCGATGGCCAGGTTGGCACCCCCGACTTGCTCCTATTCCTCTCTGCCTTTGGTCAGAATTGCGAATAAGCCAACACTCGATACGATGATGAAAGGCCGGAGGAAACTCCGGCCTTTTTTCATTACATCCAATTTGCATTGCCTTAGCATTGCGTTAATACGCTGAAGCTCAATCATCGAGAATTTAGCAGCCAAATACCTGGCGCATGCGATTCCCTCTCACGTTAGCACTTCTTCTGGTTACGAGCATCTTATCTGCCCAGGGTACCATCCGCGGTAAGCTTACTGACGGGCAAAATGGAGAGGTCCTAATTGGGGCCAACGTTGTCATCCAAGACCCCTACAGAGGAGTCATGTGTGACTTGGACGGAAACTACTCAATCGAAAACCTACCCTACGGAACGTACGATTTGGTCGGCTCATTCATCGGCTACACCGCCCAATCCATCCAAGTAACAGTTCAAGACGATGAAGTGATCATTCAAAACTTCCAGCTCTTTCCCGCCACTTATGTCATCGAAGAAGCCGCAGAAGTCATCGCCAAAGTGGACCGTTCTCGTGATGTCTACATGGAAAACATCAAAAAGAAAAATGCCGCCTCCCTTGACTACATCTCCAGCCAGCAAATTCGGCGAACCGGCGATTCAGATGCTGCCTCAGCGATGCAACGTGTTCCCGGGGTGTCTACGGTGGGTAATTTTGTCTTTGTCAGAGGCCTCTCAGATCGTTACATCAAAACCACCCTTAACGGCGCTGAAGTGCCCTCCATCAATCCGAGGAGGAACACCATCGAAATGGACATCTTTCCGACCAACCTGGTGGACAACCTGGTCGTTGTTAAATCACAAACGGCCAACTTACCCGGCGATTGGTCAGGGGCTTACCTGAACGTCATCACCAAAGATTTCCCAGAGACGTTCAACCTGCGGTACAGTTCTGCACTTGGTTTCAATACGCAGACGACGTTTCAAGACATCATCAGTTCCGAGCGCTCGGGTACAGACTGGCTCGGAATGGACGACGGATTTCGTGCCATGCCCGAAGTGCTGCAGGGCTTGACCCGTGACGATTGGCCCACATTGAATATGCCGTGTTTCTACGAAGGCCTGATTTACATGGGCTACGGCGAAGAACTTGCTGACATGGGCATTGACGACTGCAGCGACATTGGTGCGGGAAACCCCATCAGCGGGGTGGTGAGCGATTTGGGGATCACGGTGGACAGTTTGGAAGCGTATGGCATGGTCCCCCTGAGTGCGGAGAGCAATGCCATGTTGACGGAGATTGGCCAGTCCTTCACGAAAAAGTGGGAAAACACCCGAAGAAACGATAAGATGGACATGAGCCACTCTCTCTCGTTCGGAAACCAAACGAAATTGTTCGGCCGTCCGCTCGGATACATCTTTGGCTTCCAATACAAGCGGAACGCCCGGTATTACAGCGGTGGTGAGTACGCACGCTACCAGTCGGGAAATCCCGAGACCACCAACGAAATGCAAATGCTCAAGCAGTTCGAAGACCAAAAAGGAGTGGAAACGGTCGCGTGGAATGCCTTGCTCAACTTGTCGTACAAACTGAATGAATTCAACAAGCTTTCCCTCATGGCCATGCCCAATATCAACGGGCAGAATTCATCCCGTTACATGTTGGGAGTCAACCCGGTCGACACCGACGAACTGCAAGAACAGCGCACACAACGGTACGAGGAGCGCAGACTGAACATTTTTCAAGGCCGTGGCGAACACTTTCTTCCTGCGAGCGAAGGCAAAATCGAATGGATTATCAGCTACAGTTCGGGAAAAATGGAAACGCCGGACCTGAAGGTCTTTTACAACAATTACAGCGAGCGTGTAACCGCTATTGACTCCCTCGCTGAGTTTACCGCCTCAGACGGAAGCAGCGTCAGCGCTGAGGCCTTGGAATTGATCGCCGAATTAATTGACGACGGGGCCATTTCTGAAAATTGGGCCAGTGACACGGAGGGAACACTCGGTGCTTTGCAGGCAGAAGGCCTGGACATCGTCGACCTATCCGTTCCTGTCTCCGTCGATACGGTGTATTCAATCAATCAGAGTTTCTACCCCTCTCCCACGCGTTATTTCCGAACGCTCGAGGAAACCAAACTTGATGGCAAAATTCACTACAGCCGGCCCATCGGTGACAAGGACAGCGACCTCGGCAAATTCTCCGCAGGCGCTTCTTGGGTAAAAACCACGCGGGCCCACCGCGAATCCGTCTTTGGCATGGCCGAGCAAGGCGCATTTTTTGACGGAAATCTCGACGCCTTCTTCGCCGACGAGAACATGGAGATTGTACGTGGCGAAAACTATGTTGAAACGCTGCTTTTGACCGATTTGATCAATACCGATGAAGGACGAATGGACGTCATGGGCGCCTATGCGATGAGCGACTGGAACATCAGCGATCGAATCAAGTTAAACACCGGGTTGAGGGTAGAGCGAACCGACATGAGCATTCTATCTTTGAAACTCGACACGGAGGCAGAGCTCACGCCTCAGGAAGCACTTCGCTTGGAAGGAGGACTGAACGAGACGGACTGGATGCCTTCCGCCAACCTTGTTTGGCAAATCGGGAAAATCGACCCCATCAAATCGACCAATCTCCGAGCATCGTACAGCCGCAGCATTGCACGTCCTGTTTTTCGTGAAAAGTCACCGTTCAGAGGCTTCGATTTTGAAACCCTAGAAGTGTTGAAAGGAAATCCACTGCTAGACGGCACCAAAATTGACAATTTCGACCTGCGATTGGAAACCTACCCCAACCTGGGTGAGGTGTTCAGCGCAAGCCTTTTCTACAAGCGATTCACAGATCCCATCGAGCAAACTTCGGTCATTGAAGCCGTCAATACCGAGTATACCTGGGCCAATGTACCCTACGCCAATGTAGTTGGGTTGGAACTTGAGACCAAGACAAACCTAGGGAACTACCTCGAGGGAGCGGGTGCCTGGAATGTCTCGGCCAATTTGACATTCATCCGCAGCCGAACAGCGATTTTCGAAGAGGAATTGAACGTCATTCGGAACACCGATCCGATGCACCCGGATACACGGCCCCTCTTCGGACAAGCTCCGTACATCGTAAACGCGATTGTCACGTATGCGCCGGATTCGTCAAACTTCAATGCCACCGTTGCGTTCAATGTTCAGGGCGAAAAACTCATTTTGACCACAAGCGGCGGCTTGCCCGATATCTATCAACAGCCGACACCATCACTTGATTTCCGTATGAGCCAACGAATTGGCGAACACTTTTCGCTTGGCATTCGCGCCCGCAACCTGTTGAACCCTGTCAATCGGAAAACGTACCTATTCAACGACCAATACTATGATTGGTTATCGTTTACAACTGGACGCTCCTTCCGCCTTTCCCTCGCCTACAGCATTTAACATGAAGAATTACTCCTCTGCCCTCTTGACATGCCTCGCCTCGGCATTCGTATTCTGCGGTTGTACCAAGTACGACCAGGACGGCTCATTGTTCCACCTTCGGTCTCCGGAAAAGAGGATACTAGGCTCGTGGGAATCCGTTCGTGTACAGGAAGTTGGCGTGGAAGCGGACACCAACATGACGGAGTTGCTCGGATCGAATAACCTCCGGTTGGACGTTGAATTCCGTGACGATGCCTCGGTGACGGTATTCAACGAAGGCGAAGAGCTCACCTACGAAGGCGAGTGGTCATTCAACGAAGATGCATCCATCCTTTTGCTCGAGGTCAGCAATATGGAAACGGTTGGTCCCTTTTACTTGGATTACGCCGGAATCAACCAGAACGACCTGCACAGTACGTACGCGGAATCGCTGATGCTTCCCGATACCTTCATTTTTGAGGCAGGAACCTACGTGGACATCACGGATGATGTATGGAACCTCGCTCTTCAACTCATGTCGTCGTATACCGCCTTCACGTACACGGGCGGTGGCGCCTTTTTTGACTATGCCATCGGGGATGACGTGACTGGTGTGATGGGAGATTTCATCGATGACCTCATTTCGGAGGGACTGATTGAGTCGGCGGATGACATTGACGGAATCATTGCCGGCATGCTCGACGAGTATGGCGTTGAGTTAACGTATGAAGAGGTGGGCGCCGAGGTAACCGGTTGGGACGACCCCAATCTCGCCAATGCCCTATTTGATGCGTTTGGAATCACTGTTGACATATTTCTCGGCATACTCGCTGCATCAAGCGATGCTGCTGAAGTACTCGCCTACATCGAGGACAACCTTGGAATCACCCTCACCGAAACGTACAACGACGAGCTCAAGGAGCTCAGTATTTACTGGAAAATCTTGGAATTGGAATTGGACGATTTGCAGGCTTACCAGTTTCGCGAATACGATGGTGAAGACATCTACGATTACTCCTACTTGCTTCGTTTCGAGCAAGTCAACTGAACTGGACCGATCATTAATTCCGGTGGCCTAGACGGTCGGCCAAACGGTCATTAGGACGCCAGCTCGACTGCTGGATCTGATACAGGGAGCACAGCACCATGTACGGGGATGTGCTGACCGTCAAGCTCAACCTCATGCTGCTCCACCTTCGCTTGATATAGAAAGAATGCCACCACCTGGCGAAGCAAGGGGTTCGTAGTATGGAATACCGCGGAATCCAACTGGCCTTTAGCCAAAGCGCACAACACACGCAAGGGTGAACCGATCACCGGACGCTGATTCGCATCCATCAAAATTTGCTTGATGCCCAAAGGGACGGCTTGCCAGTCTTCTTCTGTCCCCACACCCACCTTGAAGTTGACCAATTGCGATGGCTCCCGAACCAAGTGCTTCCGGAGTATTCGGTAATTAGCACGAAGTACGTGTTCGCCTCGGCGTCCATGCATCACGCCGATCTCCCTTCCTAAGAATGCTGCAGCCACTTCCGGCGTGGATCCCGGATGCTTGGATTCATTGTGGTACGTGCAGACGGCCCCGACCGAACGAGACTTTAGCCGGGCATTGTATGGATTCAACAATGGAATCAACAAAAACACATCATTCCCACTTTGGATCCGGTAGTGGCCTTGCTCCTCTGTGAGGTCGCCTTGGATTAAACTGGCGATTTTGGCTTGCATGGTATGCAAAACCAAGTCCTCTATCGGCCTCAGTGCCTTTATGGGATTTTCGCTCTCAAGTGCGGTGCGTATAGAATCGCGGTAACGATCTGCACATTTGGCACCCACAACCACCGCCTTTCGGCATACATTCTGCACAAGCCCCAAGTTCATGGTCCAATATTAGGTCCATGCACGAAGCCAGAAGTGAACGAAATGTTTTCTTAGCCTTACCAATTCTTGAAGCCGAGGCGCACTGTCAGCGAATCAAGATAAATCGCTTCTTCCCTTGCTCGTCAAGTACAAGGCTTGGAACTCCGAGGGCGTCGCGATGCGTTTTGCCAAGGATATCATAAACACGCGTCGCTTGGAAATCGCTCTGGCCAGATGGGGCAATGAGACTTGCTGCATTTCGAACGTCCATGCAGATAACGCCGGGGCTCACGCCGCAGTCGAAGCTGCTCACCAGGTTGCCATTTTCTTCTCGAATCTCGACGAGACCGTAAGTGGTGTAATCCGTGACCGAACCGTACCAGTGACCGCTCACCGGATCAATGGCCGCGCCGTAGAAAGCTGGAGCTTCGGCCAACCAGGTGCTGGAATCGTCCAAGCCGTCCAGCGCAGAAGTACGCACGGCGTTTTCACCAGTAATTTGGTATTTCAATTCGCCTTGGAACACGGCTGCTGCCAAGCACCCCGCGGTCGCATCGGCAACAACATGGGTCTGCACAGTGCCTGCGCCGGATATGACCTCGCTCAGCGAAGCGGAGCCGTAGTCGCGGTTGTTGACCGTGATGATTTGACCGTTTTCTGCAAATAATCGATTGGGGTTTTTGCCCTCCGCTCCCAAGTCAAACTCCGTGTAGGCATCCGTGGTCGAATCCCACTCGCCGACGTAGCCAACCTCGTTGCCCCAATCAAAGGCGTTGTTCACGGCAATGTACAAGCGGTCACCGGACCACGCCAACCCTTCCGTCGCGTAAGCTGGACCGTTGGCCGTGTTCAACTCGCCGGCCCACGTCAAATCGTCAGCGTGAAACCACTGCAGGTAGGAATCAAGCGGCAAGTTCATGCCGAACTCGTCCACATCACCGCGCGTGACGTAAATCATGCCATCTCGTTCAGCCAGTTGGCGTGCGCCCGTGACTTCAGCGGTTGCAAGCAATTCATAGGAATCGGCGTCGTATTTGAGTAGCTGACCGTCTGCAGCCACGTACAGCATACCGTCGGCGAGGATGGCATCAGAAATGAAACCGGCACCCTCGATAGACGCCACGGTCTCATATACGTTGAGGGCAGGATCGGAAACGCCCAAGGTCGGCTGTACCAAAACCTCACCTGTTTGCCAATCGGACCACCCTTCGTTCAAAACGAAGACTTGATGCAGGTAAGCCTGCGCCCCGGCGACAAACGCCATCCCCAACATTCCGACCAACGCGACACCCTTTAGACCTTTTATCATGGCTTTCTCGTTTTGGGCAAAAGTACTCCGGCTACAAAATGCGCCCAAACAAAACGGGCCACCCTTCAGAAGAAAGGCGGCCCGCAATGTGTGTTTTGTGCTCGATTAGTACGTCGTACCCCAAGCCAGCAAGAAGTCAAGCAAATCTTGCGCTTGGACTTGTCCGTCTCCATTGAAGTCTGGGCAAATCTGGTACGTACACGTATCGTCTTCGAGGTTCGCTACTGGGTTGTAATTGAGTGCTTCCGCATCGGTACATCCCGTCCAGACACAATCGCCGCTATCGACGGTGGCTTCTGGATCGTAGTTGCTCGCCAATGGATACGTACATCCCATCTCGGCGCACACCTCAGCTGGGCTGTCTGCAGCGCAGTAGTCAACCGGGGTGTACAAGTCTTCGAGTGGAGTTGCCACAACGTTACACGCTTCCTGGACCCAATCTACGCCGCCCCATTCTGGACCGGTCTGGCCGTAGGCCAACAAGAAGTCGAGCAAGTCTTGGTTCTGTACCACGCCGTCACCGTTGAAGTCAGCAATTGGTGCACTTGCACAATCACCACCCGCATTGGCATAGGCGTTGAAGTTGAATGCTTCGTCGTCCATGCAACCTTCGAAGAGGCAAGAACCATCATCGTCGGTAGCACCCATGGCGTAGTTGGCAGCAGATGCGTACGTACAACCGGCCACTTCGAACTCATCGCATACACCGTCACCATCAACGTCGCTCAAGCAGTTGCCGTCGCAATCGTAACCCATGTCAGCATATTCACATGATCCGTCGTCTTCGGTGGCGTCCGCATCGTAGTTGCACGCATCAGGATGCGTACATCCGAACACTTCGAACTCATCGCACACGCCGTCACCGTCTGCATCGTTCAGGCAGTTGCCATCGCAATCGTAACCAGCTTCAGCGTACGTGCAAGAACCGTCGTCATCCGTAGCGTCAGCGTCGTAGTTGCACGCTTCAGCGTCCGTACAGCCTTCGATTTCGAATTCATCGCATACACCGTCGCCGTCCATGTCGTTGAGGCAGTTGCCATCGCAGTCATAGCCTTCTTCAGCGTAGGTGCAGGATCCGTCGTCGTCCGTAGCGTCGGCGGAGTAGTTGCACGCTTCGGCATCGGTACAGCCAGCGATCTCAAACTCGTCGCATACACCGTCACCGTCAGCATCATTCAAGCAGTTGCCGTCGCAATCATAACCAGCTTCAGCGTACGTGCACGAACCGTTGTCGTCCGTCGCATCCGCATCGTAGTTGCAAGCCTCTGCATCCGTGCAGCCTTCGATTTCGAACTCATCGCACACACCGTCGCCGTCTGCGTCGTTCAGGCAGTTGCCATCACAATCGTAGCCTTCTTCGGCGTAGGTGCAAGATCCGTCCGCATCAGTCGCATCCGCATTGTAGTTGCATGCCGTGGCGTCTTGGCAGCCGGCGATTTCGAATTCATCGCATACACCGTCGCCGTCCATGTCGTTCAGGCAGTTGCCCTCACAGTCGTAGCCTTCTTCGGCGTACGTGCATGAATCATCGCTGTCTGTGGCGTCAGCGTTGTAGTTACACGCTGCTTCGTCCTGACAGCCTGCAATTTCGAATTCGTCGCACACGCCGTCACCGTCCGCGTCGTTCAGGCAGTTGCCATCGCAGTCATAGCCTTCTTCAGCATAAGTGCATGATCCGTTGTCGTCGGTGGCATCAGCGTCGTAGTTGCACGCTTCAGCGTCCGTACATCCGGCGATTTCGAATTCGTCGCACACACCGTCGCCGTCTGCATCATTCAGGCAGTTGCCGTCGCAATCGTAACCGGCATCGGCATACGTGCATGATCCATCCTCATCGGTTGCATTTGCGTCGTAGTTGCATGCCGTAGCATCCTGGCAACCTGCGATTTCAAACTCGTCGCATACACCGTCGCCGTCCGCATCGTTCAAGCAAACGCCATCGCAGTCGTAACCCTCTTCAGCGTAATCACAAGATGCGTCGTCCGTGTTGG
>CALKYI010000328.1 GCA_938003665.1 uncultured Flavobacteriales bacterium | reverse complement strand
GCGGAAGAAGATTTTGAGGCCATGCTTTGGTTGGGAGACAACATTTACCTCCGCGAAGTTGATTTTGGCAGCCTGTCGGGATTCGTTCATCGGTACACCCACACACGTTCTTTGCCAGAAATGCAATCGCTTTTGTCAAAAGGTGCGCATTATGCCATCTGGGATGACCATGACTTTGGGCCGAATGATTGCGACGGATCCTGGATTCATCCGGATTGGTCGCGTGCTTCGTTTGATGCGTTTTGGCCCAATCCTGCGTCAGGAATACCTGATGCTACAGAATTGAACACGACCCATTTTTTGTTTGGTGATGTGGAGTTTTTCTTGCTCGACAATCGTTCCCATCGTGTCAATCATGGGATGGGACCAGAAAAGCGTCAAATTCTAGGAGAGGCACAACGCGATTGGTTGTTGAATGTCCTAAGGAATAGCCGGGCGCCGTTCAAGATGGTCGCCATTGGAGGTCAAATGGTCAGCGATGCTGCCATCTACGAGAATTTTGCTCAATTCCCTGAAGAAAGAGCACTGTTGTTTGATGCGATTGATGAATTGGACATTCGGGGCGTCGTGTTTTTGAGCGGTGACCGTCACAACAGTGAGTTGTCCAAGTTGAAATTGCCCGGAGGGAACTGGGTCTACGACTTGACGGTAAGCCCCTTGACAAGTGGGAGCTACGATCACGAAGATGAACCCAACAACAACAGAGAGGCTGGCACCATGGTGGGCATCCGCAATTACGGAGTACTTAATGTATCAGGACCACGCAAGGAGCGTGTGCTGACCATGACGGTAAAAGACGCCGAAGGGAATCCGCTGTGGACGCGTTCTATCGACGCGCGCAATGGCTATGCCTTGGAGTGATTACCAATCTTCATCGAGCAGGAAATCCGTCTTCTTGGGACGTTGTTCTAGCTTGATCAGGTAATTCACCCCTTCAACACTGATTCGAATGGCTTTGCAAATCAGTTGCTTGCCGGGGATTTCGAACTCGAATGATTCGTCTTCGTATCCGTCGGGGTACTTGACTTGCAACGACTCGAGCACGGTGCTCGGTAGTTTGCGGTAGCTGATGATTAAATTGCGCATGATGCAGAAGTTTTCACCCGCCTTTACTGCATTCTCGTTTTAAGGGTTTCATTTCATCTGCAATTTTTATGTCCGACGCTGTTCGTTCTACTCGAAAAGACTACGCCAAAGGGGGACTCAAAAAGGAAGACCTACCGGCTAATCCCATGGATCTCATGAGCCAATGGGTGGAGGAAGCCGCCGCCGCGGATCCCGAAGATTACAACGCCATGTGCATTGCCACCCATAGCCTCGCTGGGGGAATCAATGGTCGGATTGTATTGCTTCGGGCGTTGGAAGAGGATGGCCTTCGCTTTTTCACCAACTATGAATCTGAGAAGGGAAAGGAATTGTTGGCCTCACCGAGCATTGCCTGCACCTTTTTTTGGAAGGAATTGGAGCGTCAGGTGCGCATCCGTGGTTGTGCCACTCCGTCTTCTGCCGCCGTGAGTGATTCATACTTCGCCTCTCGGCCACGTTCCAGTCAGATTGGTGCTTGGGCGTCGCAACAAAGTCGAGTTGGCGAAGAAATTGAATTGACGGAGCGAATCCAGACGTACGAAGAAAAATTCCATCAAGAAGCGTCCATTCCAAGGCCGCCTTTTTGGGGTGGATTTGATGTGACCATCGAAGAAATTGAATTTTGGCAGGGACGTCCGAGCCGACTCCACAACCGCTACCTCTACGTTAAAAGTGGGGACTCTTGGTCTGTGAAACGATTGGACCCTTGATGCTAGTCCACCCGTAACACCAGCCCTTTGAGGTAAGAGCCTTCGGGATGAAAAGCACTCACTGGATGATCTGGTGGCTGGTGCAGCCGATGGAGTATGCGGACGTTTCGTTTCGCTTGAATCGCTGCGGCAATGACCGTGTGGGTGAACAGCCGGTCATCAACGGCTTGGGAACAGCTAAACGTGAAAAGGATTCCTCCTGGCTTGATCGTCTCCAACGTGCGCTGATTGATCCGCTTGTAACCCTGAACAGCCGCGTGGCGCGCAGAAGCTGATTTGGCAAAGGCAGGAGGGTCGAGCACGACGATGTCATAATCCGACACGCCATTTTTTAAAAATGCCAGTGCATCCGCCTCGATGCTCTCATGCGTTTGGGGGTTGAAGTCATTCAGGCCAACGGCTTCCTCGGCTAAATCCAATGCACGTCGAGAGCTATCCAAACTGGCAACGTGTTCAGCACCGCCTTGCATGGCAGCAATGGAGAACCCGCCCGTGTAGCTGAACACATTGAGAATGCGTTTCCCTTCTGCTAGGGTGCGAAGCAGGGTTCGATTTTCCCGTTGGTCGATGAAAAACCCAGTTTTTTGACCTTGTTCGAGGTCGATGTAAAATTTTCGACCACGCTCCGTAGGTTCCCATGGTTCGGGCAACGCACCAAAAACGAAGCCGTCTTCCACATCGGTCTGCCCGGACTTTCGCAAAACTTTTGCGGACTTGTTGTAGACCCCAACCAGCTCGGGCAAAGCCTGCTGTAATCCTCGCACAATGTGGTCCAAACTTAAATGCATACCCAACGAATGGGTTTGAATCACTGCTACGCGATCGTAATAATCGACGATCAGCCCGGACATGCCATCGCCTTCAGCATGGATCAGTCGACAAATGGAGTTGTCGCCTTCGAGCAACCCGAGGTTCCGCCGCACCTCAACGGCATTGGCGATGCGTGCATGCCACCAGCTATCGACATCGAACTCAGCATCGAAAGAGAGCATGCGCACCGCAATGGATGTTTGGGCGCTGTAGTGCCCAAAGCCCAGCGTCCTGCCTTTGTTCGCGCACACCTCTA
>CALKYI010000327.1 GCA_938003665.1 uncultured Flavobacteriales bacterium | reverse complement strand
CGACCACCGAGATCTACACTCTTTCCCTACACGACGCTCTTCCGATCTCACCGAACGCTGCACGGCCTTTGCAGGCCAGGGCGTTGTGCTGGGCACCGTCCTGGGCTAGGCCTCTCCTTGAGGGCCACTGAACGTCAGGGGCATGGCTGGATCCTGGTTGCCTTTGGGCGGCTGGATGGGACCCTGCTGTTGCTCAAATCGCTTGACGTTTTCGCTCAATGCGTGCAGCAACCGCTTGGCATGGTGCGGCGCCAAAATGATGCGGCTGCGCACCTGGGCTTGGTTCATCCCCGGCATCACTTGGGCAAAATCCACCACGAATTCAACCGGACTGTGGGTGATCACAGCGAGATTGGAGTACGTCCCTGACGCCAGTTCCTCCGGCAAATCAATGTTCAGTTGCTTCTTCTTCTTTTCTTCTTGTGCCATGGCAGCAGTCGTTCGAGGTTATCGTTGATTAAAATCCAATTCGAGTAAAGTGCGCAGCTCGTTGACGCGGCGCGGAGTGGTTGACAAGCTGGGCGCTTGATGTGGGTCAAAATGCACGGCGCCCCACCCGGCCTGCATCGCACCGTCCACATCGCATTCCCAGTCATCACCGATCATGACCGCTCGGTCCGCTTGTGAATCGGCGAGCGCCAATCCTTTCGAAAAACACTCCGGATGCGGCTTTTTGAAGCCCAGCGCATCGCTTGTGAACACTCCGTCAAAAAACGGCTCGAGCCCACTGCGGTTGACTTTGATGTGCTGCACCTCTTCAAACCCATTGGTTAAAATGAACATGCGGTGCCCACGGGCTTTGAGTGCTTGGCATACTTCGACGGCCCCATCAAACAGAGCGGTTCGATACGGCGCCCGCTGCACGTAGGCGGTTCCCATGGCCTCGGCCAAGGCTTCCATGCCATCAAAGGCGGGAATTCCCAACCCTTCCACGGCCTTGCGGAAACGAAGGGGCCGGAGTTGTTCTTTCGTGATGCGGCCTTCGCGGTACGCCTTCCAACATTTCTCGTTTTCTGCCTCGTACACCGGAATGAATTCAGCAGCCGTCCTGTGTTGGGGCAATCTGGGTTGAGCAATTTCGAGGAAGATTTCTTCCAGTGCTTCCCGCGAGTTACGGTCAAAATCCCACAGCGTTCGATCGAGGTCAAAAAACAAGTCAGCCGGCGCGTTGGAAGTGGACATGTCCCGAAGGTACATCACCTCAACCAATGTCGATGGCCCAATACGAGAGGGACGTCAGCAACAACGACCACGCCACGAAGGCCACCACCAATATCCACGGCATGCGCTCGTCACGCTGGTAGTACTTCGCCGCAAGGATGGCCGCGATCGGAACCGAAATCATGCCGCTGATAGCGAGCAGTCCCCACATACCGAACAGCCGGCGGAAGCGCACCACACGCCTGCGTTGCGGCGTGAAAAACGGCCGCTTGGGCTCCTTCTCCCCTCGAAACTCCGCCCACTTTTTGAGCATCCATTTTCCAAAGTAGAAAAAGATCCACACGCCCACAGCTGCTCCAGCCGACGTGACGATGACCGTTGCACCGAAACTCCATCCGCGGGCAATCATGAGGGATGGGGTCACCAAGAATTTAACCACCGCACCAAAGATCCACAGCAATATTTCGAGGACGCCTGGCATGCTAACAATTTGCTCCCAAAGGCCAAGTCACCCGCATCGCCTAAGCCCGGGATGATGTAGCCCTTGTCATTCAGTTTTTCATCGATTGCTGCCACCCACACACGCGCTTCGGGATGCTGGCGTTGGAGGTGGTTTACGCCCTGCCGGCTGGCAATCGCAGCCAATACGTGCACCGTCGAGGGTACGCCGTACGATGCGAAAAGTGCGGTGAGCACTTGGGCCAACGAAGCGCCCGTCGCGAGCATGGGGTCCGAAACGATCAACACCTTTCCCTCTAAGGGCGGTGCGCTGACCGAATCAATTCCGATTTCAAAGGCGCTGTGCGCTTCATCCACATACTTGCGGCATGCCGACACGAACGCCTGTTCCGCACGATCAAACACATTGGCTACTCCCTGGTGCATGTGTAGTCCCGCCCGGAGGATGGTGGCCAACACCGGTTGCGCGGCTAACCGGTTTACGGTTGCGCTACCCAACGGTGTTTCCACCGATGTTGGTTTGAATGCCAGGGACTTGCCTACTTCGACGGCCATGGCACTCCCCAACCGCTTTAAGTTGAACCGGAAGCGCAACGGGTCCTGCTGGATGCTCGCATCGCGCAGTTCCGCAACAAATTCGTTGGTGATGCTATCAGTTGAGGCAAGATTGGTAACCATGGGCATGAGCTTAACAAACGCGTTCAAATACTTGTTCGTACACCGTACGCCACCCCTTCCATTCATTGCACTCACTGACGGTTTCGTTGTGCCACAACAAGGTGAGCACACCGTCCACGGCCTTCACCTCTTGCGCTAGCTGCTCGAGGGCATCGAGGGCATCATTCGGGGTGAGTTGCATGTACCGATTCAAGGTGGCATCCATCGCCGAAACCGGGTGGATGGTCAAGTTCATCGCACGGTTGGCCTCAGCATCGAATGCGCGAAACGGCCGGGACATACCGGCACGAAACCCGATGTGATCCGCATACCCGAGGCTGTGATCGTGTTCGATTCCAACCGATTCCAATCGCCTCCAAGTCGACGGCATGCGCTGCAGCAAATAGTGTTGACGAGCGTGTTGGACGGGCGCATTGGAAAGCCCCTCCATCCGGCCGATTTCCGCTTTCAGTTGCACCGCATCACCCGAATCGTGGCTGGCGACGCCCGGATGAATGCCCACGTATGCAGATTGCGACAGGCGTTGCACCAAGGTCTGCATGCCCGGTTGCCGCCAGTCCACGGGACGATCGTACGGTCCGCGGTCCGCCAACAAGAAGAAGTACCGCGCTTTCAGGTCATGCTTTGCGTGCACGGACTCGAGCCATTCGTAAGTGTCATAAGGATCAGGTTGTCCCTTGACCAGGACGCGGTGGCGCTCCGCCAAGCGAGTGGTGTTTCCGGAAAATAAGTCTTTGGCCGTGGCACCCCATGTGCGCAGGACGCTGCGGTGCCGATAGGCATACGCACTATCCACATCAATGGTGGGCTGGACTGTGTAGGAATGGTGTCGCGGTGTGATGCCGATGGATGCAGCCCACGCCCGAATGCGCACTTCCACCTCCGGACGCAGCAACCAGCCTTCTGCGTGGGCCATCGAGGCCGAAGCTTGAAAGCGCACCATGCCATCGTACGCCGATTTGGAGGCAGTGTACTCTTCCATTCGGGTCACCATCCAAAACACCCAACTCCACCAATCCGCATCCACCCGCGATTCGGACGCATGGGGTACCCCAAACGGAAGCCGTCCCTGACCTGGCACGCCGGGTCCTTCTTCATCCGACCAAGTATCTAAGGCAGAATGCTCCAAGTCCGCTCCCTCCAATAGTCCACATGCGGGAATCCATGCTGCATCCAACGTTTTCGGAGCCACCCCACCGTATTGGACCTTAAGCCCGTCGCTCGATGTCCAATCCGAAGTTGAATCGCACCACCGGTAGGGGCATCCGAGTACCACATCAAAAACGATGTACGCCACGTACGCATGACGCGGAGTCACTTCACCTGAAGCCACCCAGAGGTTTACCGATTCAGCCATGTGCGCAACGTATGAGCGATGTGCAATGCCGCTTGTCCATCCCCATAGAGGGGAACGGAAAAATCCATGCCACCGTATGCCGATTCCAGCTCAGCAACAGTGGCCTCCACTTCCGTGGGTTGGGCGCACAAAAGGGCCACGCCGTGGTGCATCAATTCTGTCCATTCCGAGGCAGCACGCAGCACCATGGCCGGTCGGCCCATGAAGTAAGCTTCCTTTTGTAATCCGCCTGAATCCGTCCACACTTGGCGGACTTTTTGCAACCACTGGAGCACTTGCAGGTAACTCGCCGGATCATGCGCATCGATGCCAAGGGATGCAAGCTGCTCGCACCATGCATCGCCATAAATACGCTCTACGACCTGAGCAGTTCGGGGGTGCACCGGAAAGTGCACACGCCATCCCCTCGATTGCGCCGCCGCGCCGGCGGACTCAATCCAGGCTTTCAACCGTTCAGGATCGTCCACATTGGCGGGCCTGTGGAGGGTGAGCAAAACCGTATCGGCTTCCGCGGCAACAGGGTGGGGTTGACCGCCGAAATGCCTCGCAGTGTCGAGCATGAGGTCCCCGGATACCTCCACCAGGAGGCCATCGCGGGCACCGCTCACGATGCCTTCTTTGGCCAGCAAATCCACAGCCGATTGCGATGGACAAAAAAGCACATCACTTAAAGCATCGGTGAGGATGCGGTTGATCTCTTCCGGCATGCTGCGATCAAACGACCGCAGTCCAGCTTCGATGTGCACCACCGGCGTACCCGTTCGGTTCGCCGCCCACGCCCCGGCGAGGGTGGAATCGGTATCACCGTAAAGGATGACGGCGTCAGGAGCGTCTTGGGCAATGGCCGACATCACCCCTTCCATCATCTGCCCCATGCGCACTGCGGGCTCGTTGGACACATTCAACACATGGTGCGCCGCGGGCAGGTTCAATTCTTCTACGAAACGACCCGCCATGTCGTGGGAATAGTGTTGCCCCGTGTGCAACACCCGTTCTTCGATGCCCAAAGCAGGGTCCTCCAGAACGCGGCTGAGCGCACTGGCTTTCATCCATTGGGGCCTCGCCCCGATGACGGTAAGAACGCGTTTCATTGCAATTGACCGTTGGCTGGGTCGCCGGCGGCCTTAAAGCTCGCCTTCGTCAGCGAAGCTAAAGTAACGGTTGCGGGAAACAATCAAGTGGTCCAACAACGGGCAATCCAACATTTTGCCCGCCCATTGAAGGTTTTTTGTGAGCTCCCGGTCGGATCGGCTCGGCCGCACGTTGCCCGAAGGGTGGTTGTGTACTGCGATGATGCCCGCAGCGCGCATCGCGAGGGCCTTCGAAAAAATAATTTTTGGATCCGCAACGGTACCCGTCAATCCTCCTTTGCTCACCATGACTTCCGCCATGATCGCATTGGACCGACGCAGCAACACCAACCAGAATTCTTCGTGTCCCAGGTCTGACAACCGGATGGAGAAGCGCTCGAAAACATCACCGGAAGATCGAATGAATGCATCCTTTGGCTGGGCGGTCATCTGCCGGCGGCGCCCCAATTCCAAAGCGGCAGATAACTGGAGGGCTTTGGCACGACCAATGCCTGGGACTTCCGTCATGCCCAAGGGCGGAATCGAGGAAAGTACGGCCAAATCCCCCTGCACCAATTCAAGCAGTGCACAGGCAGCTTGGTGCACCGATTGCCCCTGTACACCTGACCCCAACAGCACTGCGATCAATTCCACGGCCGTCAATTCCTGCGGACCGCCCAGCAGCAGTTTCTCCCTCGGCATGTGCATCGTCCGTTCTTCCCCCATTCGCAACTCCACATTTTGGGCACAAAAAAGCCCCCTTGTTAAGGGGGCTAATTTCAATGCTATGGAGACTCAATCAGAGCTTCGCTACGTGGATGGCGAGGCTTGATTTGAGGTTGGAGGCTTTGTTCTTATGGATCACGTTGTTCTTCGCCAACTTATCCAACATCGCAGAAACTACAGGAAGCATCTCTGCCGCTTTCTTCGCGTCAGTGGTTGCACGGAGGGCACGGACAGCATTACGGGCTGTCTTGTGGTAGTAACGGTTGCGCGCCGCTTTCTTGCGGTCAGAGCGGATGCGCTTCAATGAGGATTTGTGATGAGCCATTAGCTTTCGTCTGTATTATCCCGTTAAGGGGGTGCAAATATAGTAGATATTCCAATGCACGCAAGCCCTGCAGGCAAAGAAACAGAAAGGGCGCACCCCTGCGCCCTTTCACCCTAACAATCTACTCGTATTTCGACAACGACGCCTGCAAACCTCGCATCAAAACACGGCACTATATTACATAAATATTTTCCATCAACAATCAAATAAGTCGACTAAATTGTGTATTTTATAGTTAAAAGGTTGTTTAGGCGATCGCAAGCTCATATTCATTCATGCCCCTCAAGCGCAAATCCAACAGCACGCAATCCTACCTTTGACGTCGGCTCATGTTGAATAGTACACGCCACCGATTGCTACGCGCTTGGAAAGCAGTGATGTGCTGTTTGCTCCTCGGACACCTGGGGCTATCGGCAGCCGGACAAGGGCTGTTCGCAAACGTTTCCGAAGCCGCTGGTGTAAACGCTGACGGCCTGCACCATGCGGTCGCCATCGGAGATTTCGACCGTGATGGCCGAGAGGATATCTATGTGGGCACCAAGTTTGCCCCCAACCGGTTGTTTCGAAACCTCGGCGACATGCAATTCGAAGAAGTCGCTGTTCCGGCAGGGGTTGCAGATGACGGAACAACGAACGCGGTTTTATGGGCGGATTTCAACAACGATGGTTGGCTCGACTTAATCACCGGCAATTACCTGGATCCCAACCGCCTCTACCTCAACAACGGAGACGGCACCTTTACGGATGTTACGGACGCATGGAATGCAGGGAATGCCGGACCTTGCCGGAGCCTGCATGCGGCCGACATCGACGGCGACGGATGGCTGGACCTGTACGTTGTCAACATCAACAGCCACAATGCGATGCTCCGCAACCTCGAAGGAACTGGTTTCCAAAACGTCACCTTCCCATCGGGGACGGTGGATACGGGCATTGGCATGGGCGCGCTGTTTTTTGATTCGGACAACGATGGGGATGTGGACCTGTATGTCACCCACGATGGCAACCAAGTCAACAAGTTTTTCCGGAACAATGGCCAAGGCAGCTTCACGCAAGATGCCGCAGGTGTAGGATTGGACTACCAAGGCAATTGCATGGGCGTTGACGCGGCTGATATCAACCACGACGGTTGGATGGACCTCTACATCACCGACCTCTACCCCAGCGAACTGTTCCTGAACAACGGCGACGGAACCTACACAGCCATTGGCGAGGCGGCTGGCGTCGACGATTCAGGCATGACGTGGGGCTGCATCTTTTTCGATTACGACCACGACGCCGAATCGGACCTCTACATCGTCAATGACTACGCCTTCGCTCCTACGTCGAACCGCCTGTACCGGGGGCTCGGCGACACGACATTTGCTTGGGTGAGCGAAGGGGATGTGGTGCTGGAACACGACCACAGCGATTATGGGCTCGCAGCGGGGGATTTGGACGGCGACGGGGACTGGGACCTCGCCATCGCTACCAGCGGCTCTCCCACCCAACCCGGATTTCAAATCCTTGAAAACCTGAACACCAACGGACATTTCGTTGGCTTCCGACTGGAAGGCACTTCCTCCAATCGATCCGCCATAGGCGCGCGCATCGAAGTACACTTCGATGGCAAAACCCG